>CAMDVC010000030.1 GCA_945878785.1 Bifidobacterium breve
GTGTCGTCTTTAGGTGCAGCTGAATACTTTCCGGTGTCAGCGCGTACGGGCGAGGGAGTCCCAGAACTTCTTGCAGCACTCAAGGCACTGATGCCCGAAGGGCCTGCCTACTACCCAGAAGACATGGTCACAGACACAGAAGATGCACAGTGGATAGCAGAGTTAGTACGTGAACAATTGTTAGCTGTCTTAAAAGATGAGTTGCCGTATTCGGTCGCCACGAAAGTTACAGAGTGGGAATGGCCACGAGTTCGATGCGAGATCTATGTAGAGCGTGAGAGTCAAAAGGGCATGGTCATTGGCAAGGGCGGAGAACTACTGAAACAAGTAGGAATCGCCGTTCGTGCTCAAATGCCTGAGGGTGCTTTTATTGAACTTCATGTTGTTGTCGACAAGGACTGGCAGCAACACGCTGATCGACTGGAAAGATTTGGCTACTAATTAGTCCTGTTGCGCAGCTGTAATGTCGCGCAAGAATTGTTCAATTTCGGCTCGATCACGAGTGCGTGTCATTGGCGGTAAGGCAGCAATGAGGGTTTTCCAGTAGCCGGCAGTTGCTAGGCGACGGTCGAGAACAGCAACGACTCCTTTGTCCTCAGACGTGCGGATGAGGCGACCAGCAGCTTGAGCGAGTGATGTTGCTGCGATTGGAAGGTCGATCTGACCGAATGCGGTATCACGGCCAACTGCTTCGCGACGCGCTTCAAGAAGCGGATCATCAGGGCGCGGGAATGGCAACTTGTCGAGGACGACTAGTGACAAGGTACGGCCAGGAAGGTCGATGCCTTGAAAGAATGCTTGCGAGGCAAAGATGCAGGAACTCTCGTCGGCCATAAACATTTCAATGAGTCTCTGTCGCGGATAATCGGCGGGACTGAGAATCGGCACATTGAGACGCTCACGCATTGCCGCAGTCGCTGCGTGCAGAGCCTTGTTGCTTGTGAAGAGCGCCAAGGTCCGACCACCGGCTGCGTTAATAAGCGCTTCAAGTTCGTCGTGGACGAATTCGGTGAAGGTCGGAGCATTGCGATCTGGAAAAGTGGGAGAGCAATAGAGACGCGAGTTGCGTTCGTAGTCAAAGGGGCTTTCCACAGAAAGAATTTCAGTGCCATCAAGTGGCAGACCGACCCGTTCAGGAAGCGACGCGGGAATGGTGGCACTAGTTAGTACGGCCGCAACATTCCCCCATACGGAACCGGCCATCACCTCGCCCACGTGAAGTGGACTGATGCGCAATTGTGGACGATCTGGTGAACCTTCTACATATGCGACGTACCCCTGAATCGTGCCGAGTGCGATGTCGAGAGCTTCTGCGAGTCGCGTGGCTTGAGTTTGTGCCCTGTAACTTTTTTGTTGAGTCGATTCGTTATCTGTTGTGATGCCGCGCAACGCACCAAGAATTGAGTTGATTTCGATGCGTGCAAGAGCAAGCGGCTCTGTCACAGAAGTGGGCATCGGATTGGATAGTCGCTGTCCAGACATGGGTGTCAGTGCCTGGGCGAGACGTGCTCCCTGAGTCTCTAGCGCACTAGTAACTGTGGGATCAGCAATCACTTTTCGCACGGCAGATGCAAGAGAGGTGAAGCGACCCGAACCGAGTTGTACGCCAACTGTGTCGCTCATGACAGTTTCCAATTGGTGAGCTTCGTCAAAGATGACTACCTCGTGTTCGGGAAGGAGTGAACCACCACTAGCAATATGAAGCCCATAGATATGAAGGTTGACAACGATCACATCGGCTGCTGCTGCTGCATCGCGGGCCTTCTCGGCAAAGCAATCATTGCCCACCGGGCATTTTTGCTTTCCTGGACACTCGTCACTGCTTACTGAGACCGCAATGCGAGCGCGTTCACTAGGAACTCGTGGCAGTTCTTCAAAGTCGCCAGTGCGAGTTTTGCCGGCCCACTTGACGATGGTTTCGATTTCACGTTTAGTAGGACCAGATACCTCTTCGAACTCCAACTTTCCTGCGGTTTCACTGAGTTCGTTGATGCGTTGCCGGCAGACATAGTTGTTGCGACCCTTGATGACAGCCCAGGAAAAATCAATATCCAGGTGTTTCGAAAGCAGAGGCAAGTCATTGCGATTTAATTGATCTTGTAGTGCTTTTGTCGCAGTGGCGACGACTGTCTTTTTTCCGTTGAGAAGAGCAGGCACGAGATATCCCAGTGATTTCCCCGTTCCGGTTCCGGCTTGGACGATTATTGAACGTCCGGCAGCGAGAGTCTCGGCGATTGCGTACGCCATATCAATTTGCCCTTGACGCTCTTCGGCGCCTTCGAACGACGATGTGACTGTGCGCAGGGCTTCAATAGAAGCGGTACCAGCAAGTGAGCGACTCATATCGAGACGCCTGTGGCATATGCAGCGAGAGCGAGATCAAGTTCCGCGGCGTCGAAATCTGGCCACGTGCGTTCGGTGAAAAAAACCCTGCTACCGGTGATTTGCCACAACATAAAGTTTGAAATTCGAGATTCACCAGAGGTTCGCACCAAAAGATGTACGGCTGGCATGGAGGGGTCGTACAAGTTCTGCGTAATGCTGTCCGCTGTAACAGCGCCAGCGGAAATAGCGCGTTGAGATGCTCGAACTAATTCCGCTCGGCTTCCGTAATCAAAAGCCACCGTGACAACAAGACCGGTGTTGTGTTCTGTGTCTGCAATTGCTTTGCGGATGGCCTTTTGAACATAGACAGGTGTTCGAGCGCCAGGTTCTGTGAATGGGCGTCCGATCCAGCGTGTACGCGCATTGTTCTCGTTCATCTCGTTAATACGACCGAACAGCTTGCGGTGGAGAGACAAAATATGGCGTACCTCGGTACGAGGACGTACCCAGTTTTCCGTGGAGAATCCGAACACCGTGAGCCAGCCAACTGAGCGGTGTGCACATGCCCGAACTACGCCAGCAAGGGCTTCTTCTCCGGCGGTATGGCCGTCTGTGCGCGGTAATCCTTTGCGGCTTGCCCAGCGGCCATTGCCATCCATGATGCAGGCGACGTGGATTGGCTGGGGCGTAGCAGAGACATTCATGGCATCTGCACACTAGTTTCTCTGTGCGTCATATTGCCGTGCAACAGGGTTCGAGGCGGGTGCGTGGGAGACTGTGGCGTGCCCCATAGTGTTTCGCCACCATTCCCCGGACTTGATCACGTGGTCGTTTCGGGTGGCACCCCTGCTCAATGGGCTCAGATGTCTACCGCAGAGTGGAGCAATCGTTTAGACGCTTTGGCTGCGGGCGTGAAGAGCAGTGGAGCACACTGGGTCACCTTGTTGCCACATCACGGGCATGAATTATCTGCAGATGATGCAGTGAATTTTTCTGATGTACTTCTGCTGACTGGCAAAGTTGTGCTTGAAGATGTTGGATACAGCGCGCGGTATGTTTGGCATCGCTCTGCAAAGCAAAGCATCATCGTCGACCCGTCTTCTGATGGGCATCGTAGGTTTGCATCGGTCGTCGAATCAATGCGACTACAAGGAATTGATCCGGACAGCATTGATGAAGACGCGCTGACTCATGCACTGCTGGCACCTGCTACGCAAGATGCAGATTTGGTACTCGTTCTGGGGCCCCCTGATCGCATGCCTGAATCGATGGTCTGGGAATTGGCGTATTGTGAGATTGTTTTTATTGATCTCGATTGGTCTGCTTTTACTGCAAATCATTTAGAACTTGCCATTGACGATTTCAATCGGCGTCATCGGCGCTTTGGTGGGCTCGATTCGTGAGCACGTACCGAGACAATGCTGTCGTATTGGGTTCCCACAAGTTTGGCGAAGCTGACCGAGTTGTCGTGCTGCTGACACAAGAGCACGGCAAAGTTCGCGCCGTAGCAAAAGGCGTGCGTAAAACTAAATCTTCAATCGGTGCACGATTAGAGCCTATGAGTCATGTTGACGTGTCTCTCCGATCAGGCAAAGACTTAGACACAGTTTCCGAAGTGCGACTTCTGCACACTCATTCTGCGCTTCGCACTGACTTTGATCGACTTAGTCAAGGGCTGTCCATGTTGGAGGCAATCAACAAGTTGACACCTGATCGAGAGCCTGTGCCGCATTTGTATGACGTTCTGTCTCGTGCTTTACATGCTCTTAACGAAAGGCATTCCCCACTGATGTTGGGTGCCTTTTATTGGCGTCTTTTGACCATTGAAGGCCATGGTCCTCAGATTGACTCATGTGTTCGTTGTGGGGAGACCGGGAATATTGTGTTCTTTGATGTGTTGGAAGGTGGGGGCCATTGTGCCGCGTGTCGGTCTGGCGTCCCCATATCGTCGCAGGCGTTGGATATTTTGCGATTGGTACTCGGCGGTCGGATGAATGAAGCGCTAGCGCTGGCAGAGTCTCCAGCGGTACAGGAAGTCAGTCAATTGGCTATGGAAGCAATGGAATCTCATCTTGAACGACGACTACGAAGCCTCGGAGTGTTCGACCGTCACTTGTAGGCTAAGAGGCTATGCCAGCTAAAGATCTTGATCAGATTGTCAATCTTTGTAAGCGGCGGGGATTCGTTTTTCCTAGTGCCGAAATTTATGGAGGCTTTCGCTCCTCGTATGACTACGGCCCATTGGGGTCGTTGATGCTACGTAACGTTAAAGAAGCGTGGGTTCGCACAATGGTGCAACAGCGTGACGACACCGTTCTGATCGATGCTGCCATCCTTGGTCCGCCACAAATTTTTGAAGCATCAGGTCACCTGGAGAACTTTTCAGATCCACTTGTTGATTGCACTGTTTGCAAGAGACGTTTCCGAGAAGACCACATAGAGACTCGTGATTGTCCGCAGGGGATGAAGGGATGTGCCTTTACTGAGTCACGTGCATTCAACTTGATGTTCAAGACCACTGCTGGCCCTGTTGAAGGATCTGGTGCGGATGTGTATCTACGCCCGGAAACTGCACAGGGAATGTTTTTAAATTTTTCGAACGTATTGCAAACGAGTCGTAAGCGCCCACCGTTTGGTATCGCACAAGTGGGGAAGAGTTTCCGTAACGAAATCACGCCAGGAAACTTCATCTTTCGAACTCGCGAGTTTGAGCAAATGGAAATGGAATTTTTCGTTCCCCCATCTGACGGTCCTAAGTGGTACGAGTATTGGTGCAAGGCCCGTCTTGATTGGTACATCGAGCTAGGCATTCCTGCAGAAATGTTGCGCATTCGGGCGCATGATGCTGATGAGTTGTCTCACTATTCGGCTGGCACCAGCGATGTTGAATTCTTGTTCCCTTGGGGGTGGGGGGAATTGGAAGGAATCGCACAACGCACTGACTTCGATCTCACTCAACATTCCAATGCTTCAGGGCAGAAGCTCGATTTCTTCGATCAGGCCACAAATGAACGGTATATCCCGTATGTCGTCGAACCGGCTGCAGGTGCGAACCGCACGATGGCTGCGTTCTTGTTGGCTGCATATGACGAGGACGTTGTCAACGACGAACCCCGTACAGTGCTTCGTTTGCACTCACGCCTTGCGCCGTACAAGGTAGCTGTCCTGCCTTTGTCAAAGAAAGATACGTTGACCCCGCTTGCGCGCGAAATATATGGAACTTTGTCTGAGCGTTATATGTGTGATTACGACGAAACCCAAGCAATTGGACGCCGATATCGCCGGCAAGACGAAATTGGCACGCCACTATGCGTCACCGTTGATTTCGATTCTTTGGAAGACAATGCCGTCACAATTCGCCATCGTGACTCTACGGAACAAGTGCGAGTGCCTATCTCAAGGCTATTGGCTGAAGTCACCTCAATTCTCGGCTTTTAGGCCAGCGTCGGTGACGTGTAATATCGCCACATCAGATTGGCTAACGCCAGAAAGAATGGATCATCATGAGCACAGTTGCATTGTTAGCAAAACTTCCCGCCGCTGAAGGAAAAGGTGCCGAACTAGCTGAAGCATTTAAGGCAGCGTTTGAGCATGTAAACAATGAAGCCGGCACACGTATGTACGTGCTTCATGCAGACGCAACAAATGCTGACATTTTGTGGATCTACGAAATCTACGAAAACCAAGACGCAATGAATGCGCACATGTCTGCTGATTGGTTCGGGCCATTCAGTAAGACGCTGGCTCCATTCATGGGTGGGCGCCCAGAGATGTCCTTCCTCACGCCACTTGGCGGCAAGGGTCTCTAATCAGTCTCGTACGAGTGCAGAACTGACATGACGCGCACGTACCTAGACGACATCGTCGCTTGGCATCGCCAGCGCGCGCATGATGACACGCGTTCATTTGGTGATTTGCTTTCAGAGGCAAAAAGTTGTGTGCCCACGCGTGGTTTCGCATCGAGTATTCGTGCAACACCACATTTGGCTGTTATTGCAGAAATCAAGCGCAGGTCGCCTTCAAAAGGTGACTTGAATGCGAGTCTGAATCCAGCCGAGTTGGCACAACAGTATCAACGAGGCGGAGCGTCGTGCTTGTCAGTATTGACGGACACCAATCACTTCGGTGGTTCGGTCGCCGATTTACAAATAGCTCGCGGGGCGTGCAGTGTTCCAGTGATTCGCAAGGATTTCACAGTCGATGCTCGAGATATTTGTGATGCTCGAATCATGGGCGCTGACTGTGTATTGCTGATCGCTGCAATTCTCTCTGCTGCAGAGATGTCGACGTATCTTGATCTGTGTCGCGAAGTCGACATCGATGCACTGGTAGAAGTACACGATGAAGCTGAACTTGAACTTGCAATGAATGCCGGTGCAGTCATGGTCGGAGTGAATCAGCGCGACCTTGTCACCTTTGCAGTTGATCAAGCGAGAGCTGTACGTATGGCTCCACGCATTCCTGATCATGTGGTGAGGGTTGCTGAATCTGGCGTGCGGGGTCGAGACGATGCGCTTGCACTTCGGGCTGCTGGTTATGACGCCATTCTGGTGGGGGAGCACTTGGTGACCTCACCGAACCCAGAAGTTGCTCTTACTGAACTGTGCGTTGATAATGAGGCTCAGTAGGCCCTCGTAGCGCGAGTACCGTTAGGTCATGTTCGTAAAAATATGTGGCATCACGAATGAGGACGATGCTCTTCTGGCTGTGGCATTAGGTGCTGATGCCATCGGTTTCATATTTGCACCATCTGTGCGACAAGTTGCGGTGCAGAAGGTCTACGACATCACTCGGCGTATACCGCCAGAAATTTTGACCGTAGGAGTATTTCGCGATGAGCACCCAAAACGTGTCATCGAACTTGTGCAATCGAGTGGACTGAAGGCTGCTCAACTACACGGGCATGAGAGCCCGGCGGATGTAGCTGCAGTTTCACTGCATGTTCGTACTGTTATCAAGGCAGTGTCCGCCGGAACAGTAGATGCAACTCGCGCGGATGAATTTGGAACAAAGATGATTTTGGTTGATGCTCCTGAGCCCGGTTCGGGGGCGGTCTTTGACTGGAAAATGGCCGCAGAGTTGCCTGAGGGGCTCCACCTCATGCTTGCTGGTGGGCTCACGCCCGAGAACGTGGCCAACGGAATAACCATCGTTCGGCCATGGGGAGTTGATGTCAGTAGCGGGGTGGAAGCAAGTCCTGGTCGTAAGGACCCGATCTTGATGAAGCGATTTATCGAAATTGCCAAGGCGGCAGCACCTGAGGAATACGACGGTGGCAGTTTTGTGCCGTACGACTGGCGTGACGAGTGACATGTCATACCAATTGGTGATGTAATTCTGTCCATTTCGTGGTGGAATAAGTAGATGTCGATTTTACAAACTCCAGGTTCCGACGGTCGCTTTGGTGAATTCGGGGGCCGCTACGTTCCCGAGACACTGGTCCCCGCATGTCAAGAGTTGGAAGTGGCGTTTGAAGATGCGTGGAATGATCCATTGTTTCGCGCGGACCTTGACCAACTGTTGCGCGAATACGCAGGTCGTCCGAGCATGATTACTGAGTGTCATAACTTGAGCGAGCAATTGGGTATACGTCTGTTCTTAAAGCGTGAAGATCTGAACCACACCGGTTCTCACAAAATTAACAACGTTCTCGGTCAAGTTCTCTTGGCGAAGCGCATGGGCAAGAAGCGTATTGTTGCAGAGACGGGAGCAGGGCAGCATGGAGTTGCGTCAGCAACCGCTGCGGCGTTACTTGGGCTTGAGTGCAAGGTGTACATGGGTGAAGTCGACATCGCACGCCAAGAGTTGAATGTTTTTCGCATGCGCTTGCTTGGAGCTGAAGTTGAAGGCGTGACATCCGGTAGCCGCACATTGAAAGACGCAGTTAACGAAGCAATGCGTGACTGGGTGGCCTCCGTAGAGACCACTCACTATTGCCTCGGTTCGGTTATGGGCCCTCATCCGTATCCGTTTATGGTTCGCCAGTTTCACCGTGTGATTGGCGATGAAGCCTTCGAACAAATGAACGATGCGACCGGTACCTCACCAGATTTCGTTGTCGCTTGCGTAGGCGGCGGTTCGAATGCAATGGGTATATTCTCAGGCTTCATCGATACTCCTGCTCGTTTGATTGGCGTAGAGCCCGCTGGCGGTGCTGCAGTATCTCGCGGTCAACCAGGTGTTGTGCACGGCATGAAGAGCTTCTTGATGCAAGATGAATATGGACAAGTTGCAGAGGCTCACAGCATCTCGGCCGGACTTGATTACCCCGGTGTCGGACCTGAACATTCCTATCTTGCGTCTATTGGTCGTGCGGAATACCCAACCGTCACTGATGACGAAGTGATCGCCGGTTTTCAATTGATGTCACGATCAGAAGGAATTATTCCAGCTCTTGAATGTGCTCATGCGATGGCTTGGATCAGTCGTGAAGCGAAGAATATGCAGGGAAAGACTGTCCTTATGAACCTTTCTGGTCGTGGCGACAAGGATGTCGGCCAAATGATGTCAATCCTGAAAGACCTCACGTGACTGGTCGGCTTGAAGCCACATTGCGTACTCGAATTGATGGTGGAGGCAAGTGTCTTGTTCCGTACATAACAGGTGGATATCCGGGTTGGGTAGACGCCGTACGTGCGTGTGCAGCCAATGGTGCTGATGCAATTGAGATTGGAATCCCATTTTCTGATCCGGTGATGGACGGCCCTGTAATTCAGCAAGCGTCTCAGATTGCATTAGAAGGTGGAGCTACTCCGGTTTCAATATTTCAGGAGATACGTACTTTGGATATCGGTATTCCGTTGGCCGTGATGTGTTATTACAACACCGTGTTTCACGCTGGACACGAACGTTTCGCTAACGACCTTGTCGCAGCAGGTGTATCTGCAGCCATTGTGCCCGACTTGCCGCTTGAAGAAGCAGGGGATTGGTGCGTAGCAGCAGACGCAGCAGGTATCGAAACTGTGATGCTTGCAGCACCTACAGCCCCCGATAATCGTCTTCCTCTCGTTGCTGAGCGTGCGCGTGGTTTTGTCTATTCCGTGGGCCTACTTGGTGTGACGGGTGAACGTAAAGAACTGGCTCTTACCGCAACTATTCTTGCTGCGAGAGTTAAAAAGATTACAAACAAGCCAGTGTTGATTGGTGTTGGTGTTTCAAATGCGGCGCAAGCAGTAGAAGCAAGTCGAGTCGCCGATGGAGTAATCATGGGCGCATCAGTTGTTAACCGAATGATGGACGGTGGTTCGGAAGCTGTTGGTTTGTTTGTTGCTGAAGTTCGCGGAGCACTAGATAGGGCTTCTTGGTGAACATCTTCGGCGAAGGTGTCTGTGAGTTGTGCCAAGCAGCCAAGATGACCGAGTGGTTTTACGAAGATGAAGAATGCTGGATTGCCGAATGTGAGAGCTGTTCAGTACCAATGGTCGTGTGGCGCGAGCACAACATTTTTCCCTCTGATGAGATAAAGGCTCGTCTTCACGAGCGACTAGCAGTAGTCGTTTCAGAATTCTTCACTTTTGAGATGAGAATCGATGATGACATGCGCTCTATCCCAGATCATTACCATGCCCATGCTCGCCCGAAAAAGGGTTTCTTCGGCCACGGAATGCGCAAACCCACCTAACACAGGAACTACCGTTACAGCATGTTGACTGACGGATCCAAAGCACCGAGGATTGAACTGCTCGATCAAAACGGCAAGAAGTTTTCACTTGCTTCGTTAGGCAAGAAGAAGGTACTTGTTTACTTCTACCCGAAAGCCGATACTCCTGGTTGTACTGCCCAGTCATGCGGACTGCGGGACATTAAGGACGACATAGGTCGCACAGTGATTGTTGGAATTAGTCCTGACAAGCCCGAGAAACAGAGGAAGTTCGATGACAAGTATGAACTCGGTTTCACCCTGCTTGCAGATACTGAACATTCAGTAGCCGAAGCCTTTGACGTGTGGAAAGAGAAGTCCATGTACGGAAAGAAATACATGGGCATCGTCCGTTCGGCGTTTCTGATTCAAGAGGGAGTCGTGCTTCATGCGTGGTACAAGATTTCTCCGGCTGACACGCCAACCAATCTTTTGAAAGCTTTGAAGAAGTGAGTGCTTTTCCTCTACCAATCGATGTCTTGCCACATCGCCCTCCGTTTCTTTTTATTGATCGCGTGACGTCACTTGAAGTTGGCGTGTCGGCAGTTGGGCATTGGAAACTCACAGGTGACGAATGGTTTTTTCCAGGCCATTTCCCAGGGCGGCCAACATTGCCTGGCGTTCTTATGTGTGAAGCAATTGCACAGTTAGGCGCGTATGCGCTACTGACCGACTCATTGCATCAGTCAAAACTTCCCCTTTTTGGTGGCCTCGATGGCGCTCGCTTCCGTCGTCAGGTCGGGCCAGGAGATGAATTGGAACTACAAGCAACGCTCGGGCACATCAGTGCACGTGGTGGCAAAGGGTCTGGACGTGCGTTGTTGAACGGCAAGGTTGCATGTGAATGCGACTTGATGTTTGTTCTTGTCGACAAGTAACAACATGAGACAGATGCCTGTCGCCCCAGACTCGTTGCAGGTGGGCGAATACGTCGTTCGCAAATATGAGCCAGCGGATGCTGAAGCCTTAGTGATTGCTGTTACCGAAAGTTGTGAACACTTACGGCCCTGGATGCCATGGATCAAGTTTGAACCCCAGACGATGACTCAACGTGCAGATCTAATCAAGGTATGGAACGAAGATTGGGAACAAAGAACTGAATTTGTCATGGGTGTTTTTCTTGATGATCGAGTGGTTGGTGGAACGGGGATTCATCTTCGTGGTCCCGTAAATACGGTAGAAATTGGCTACTGGGTTCATGCAGATTTCACTGGAAGGGCAATTGCATCACAGGTGTCGGGTGCGTTGACACTGGAAACGTTCCATCTGTGGTCGGAAATTGACACCGTGGTGATTGTTCACGACGAGGCAAACATTGCCTCGGGAAAAGTGCCGGCCCGACTGGGATTCGAACACGTCTTCACAGGGCAGAGAGAGCCGGAAGCGCCAGGCGAAAGTGGCGTGATGTATCGCTGGGAAAAGAAACGAGCTAAATAGCTATTCGGGCGGGCCGATAATGACGGAGCCGTTGTGGCCACCGAAACCAAAGTTGTTTGAAATGGCTGGGCCAGGTGTCCAGGCACGAGCCGCTCCCATCACAAGGTCAATGTCCATTGTCGGATCAAGTTCGGTGGTGCCTGCGGTGGGTGGAATCTGTTTGTGCTGCATCGAAAGAACCACTTGTGCGGCCTCAAGAGCGCCCGCAGCACCAAGAGCATGGCCTGTGACACCTTTGCCGCTTGTCACTGCAACGCCACGAGCACCAAAAACATGAGTCATGGCTGCAGCTTCTGCCGCATCGTTGAGCGGTGTTGATGTTCCGTGTGCGTTGACAAGGTTGATATCGCTTGCTGATAAGCCTGCATCCTCAAGTGCGAGATTCATGCATGCAATGGCGCCGGTTCCGCCTGGAGCAGGAGCAGTGATGTGATGCGCATCTGCGTTACTTGCAGAGCCGAGAATCTCACCAAGGATTGTTGCTCCGCGTGCAACGGCTAGGTCATAGCGCTCGAGAATGAATACTGCGGCTCCTTCACCCATTACGAAACCATCGCGGGTTGTGTCGAATGGTTTCGATGCGCCAGTAGAAGACAGGGCGGTCATGTTGCCGAATCCGGCAAGGGATGTAAGAGTGGCAGCACATTCTGAGCCGCCGGTTGCAACTGCATCACAGCGACCCCATGCAATAAGTCGAGCGGCATAACCAATGGCGTGCGTACCTGCAGCACATGCAGTACAAATTGTTTCGTTCGGACCTTGCAGTCCGTATTTCATCGAGATTGCTGCGCCAGAGGCATTTGCCATCATCATGGGCACAAGAAATGGGGAGACTCTACGGTCGCCTTTTTCAGCGCGAAGAATGACTTGTTCTTCAAGCGTGTGAAGCCCACCAATGCCGGTGGCAAAGATAGTTCCGAAACGCGATGGGTCAACATGTAATGTGCCTGCCTGGGCGAACGCCTCTGCAGCAGCAGCAAGAGCAAGTTGTTCTACACGGTCGGCTCGGCGGGCATCCTTTGGAGAATCGAAATACGGCTGTGGATCCCAGTCTGTTATTTCAAGAGAACGTGTATTGCTGATTCCGGGTCCCATAAGACCATTCCAATACGCTTCTTTTCCGATACCGCACGGAGCAACGACTCCGAGACCTGTGATGGCAACGCGGTGTCCGACGCCCTTCATGGTGTGAGAAGTCTCTGGTTACAGCTTGGCGACGATGACGTCGAACGCTTGACCAACAGTTTTTACTTCTGCGAGGTCTTCTTCTGGCACTTCAATGCCGAATTCTTC
>CAMDVC010000031.1 GCA_945878785.1 Bifidobacterium breve
AATGCATTTCGAGGAGAACCAGCTATCGCGAAGTTTGATTGGCCTTTCACCCCTATCCACAGGTCATCCCCGCCATTTTCAACTGACGTGGGTTCGGTCCTCCACGGGGTCTTACCCCCGCTTCAACCTGCCCATGGATAGATCACTTCGCTTCGGGTCTATAGCATGCGACTACACGCCCTATTCAGACTCGCTTTCGCTCCGGCTTCCCATCTCTGGTTAACCTTGCCACATACCATAACTCGCAGGCTCATTCTTCAAAAGGCACGCCATCGTGGCCATGATAAATCATGACGACACTCTGACTGTTTGTAAACCAACGGTTTCAGGTACTATTTCACTCCCCTCCCGGGGTTCTTTTCACCTTTCCCTCACGGTACTGGTTCACTATCGGTCACCAAGGAATACTTAGGCTTACGGGGTGGTCCCCGCAGATTCACGCCGGCTTGCTCGGTTCCGGCGTTACTTGGGATCGAGCGAAGAGATTGCGCGCGTTTCGTGTACGGGACTATTACCCACTGCGGTCGAACTTTCCAGAACGATTCCACTACACGGCAATTTTGTAACTCTTTTGTAGTTCAAGTGCACTACGTCGCTATCCCACGACCCCGTTATGGCAACTCCACTTGGATTTAACACCATAACGGTTTAGCCTCTTCCCTTTTCGCTCGCCGCTACTCAGGGAGTCGAGTTTTCTTTTCTTTCCTCAGGGTACTGAGATGTTTCAATTCCCCTGGTTCCCTCTACCTGCCCTATTTTTTCAGGCAGGAGTAACACTCCATGACGAGTGCTGGGTTGCCCCATTCGGATATCCACGGATCAACGCTAGGTAGACAGCTACCCGTGGCTTTTCGCAGTCGCCCACGTCCTTCATCGGTTCTTGGTGCCAAGGCATCCACCGTTGGCTCTTTGTAGCTTTATATATAAAAATAAGATGCTCGTGCTTGCTCTGCAGTTCTCAAGGGGCTAATCAACCAGGGATATCGCGACCAGAGTGGCGATATCAACTCTCGTTGATCAGACAGAGGAACATCACTTACGTGATGTTCGTAGAGGGAGAAACTCCCTCAAAACAGAAGAGAAGACAATGCCGCCATTCACGCGACGTGGGAAGTAAACCTCAACCACATCGAATGTTTGACTAACACAACAGTGCACCAACAGGTGTGTCCTTCACGCACCCACAAATGTGGATGAACGATCAGGAAGACACTCCTTAGAAAGGAGGTGATCCGACCGCACCTTCCGGTACGGTCACCTTGTTACGACTTCACCCCAATCACCGATCCCACCTTCGACGGCTCCTTCCTTACGGTTAGGCCACCGGCTTCGGGTGTTACCGACTTTCGTGGTGTGACGGGCGGTGTGTACAAGGCCCGGGAACGTATTCACCCCGGCGTGCTGATCCGGGATTACTAGCAACTCCAGCTTCATGGAGGCGAGTTGCAGCCTCCAATCCGAACTGAGACCGGCTTTATGGGATTCGCTAAACCTCGCGGTTTCGCAGCCCTTTGTACCGGCCATTGTAGCGTGTTTGCAGCCCTAGACATAAGGGGCATGATGACTTGACGTCATCCCCACCTTCCTCCGAGTTGACCCCGGCAGTCTCCTACGAGTCCCCACCATTACGTGCTGGCAACATAGAATAAGGGTTGCGCTCGTTGCGGGACTTAACCCAACATCTCACGACACGAGCTGACGACAGCCATGCACCACCTTCATTGAGCCCCGAAGGACACCACATCTCTGTGGCTTTTCCCAATGATTTAACCTAGGTAAGGTTCTTCGCGTAGCATCGAATTAAGCAACACGCTCCGCTGCTTGTGCGGGCCCCCGTCAATTCCTTTGAGTTTTAGTCTTGCGACCGTACTCCCCAGGCGGGGCACTTAATGCGTTAGCGACGGCGCGGATCTCGTTGGTTAGAGACCCACACCTAGTGCCCATCGTTTACGGCGTGGACTACCAGGGTATCTAATCCTGTTTGCTACCCACGCTTTCGCTCCTCAGCGTCAGTTTCGGCCCAGAGTGGTGCCTTCGCCATCGGTGTTCCTCCTAATATCTGCGCATTTCACCGCTACACTAGGAATTCCCCACTCCCCTACCGAACTCTAGTCACAGCAGTTTCGGGTGCAGGCTCTGGGTTGAGCCCAGAGTTTTCACACCCGACTTGCTGAACCGCCTACGAGCTCTTTACGCCCAATAAATCCGGACAACGCTTGGAGCCTACGTGTCACCGCGGCTGCTGGCACGTAGTTGGCCGCTCCTTCTTCTGCAGGTACCGTCATTTTCGTTCCTGCTGAAAGCGGTTTACAACCCGAAGGCCTTCTTCCCGCACGCGGCGTGGCTGTGTCAGACTTTCGTCCATTGCACAAGATTCCCCACTGCTGCCTCCCGTAGGAGTCTGGGCCGTGTCTCAGTCCCAGTGTGGCTGATCATCCTCTCAGACCAGCTACCCGTCGTAGCCTTGGTGAGCCGTTACCTCACCAACAAGCTGATAGGCCGCGAGATTCTCCCGAACCGAAATTCTTTCGTTACAAAGTGATGCCACTTCGTAACGGCATTCGGTATTAGCAGTCGTTTCCAACTGTTATCCCAAAGTTCGGGGCAAATTTCTCACGTGTTCCTCACCCGTTCGCCACTAGGTCTTCACTTGTATTGCTACAAGATGGACCTCGTTCGACTTGCATGTGTTAAGCCCGCCGCCAGCGTTCGTCCTGAGCCAGGATCAAACTCTCCGTCAAGAACTACCGATTTGCATCGGGATCGTTCTGGAAAGTCCGTGGGCCTCGGGGGGAATAACCCCAAAGACCCAGTTCCTAACTTATTGTTTTTTTGTTTGTGAGATGGATTGGAATCCATCTCGAATTGACAGGCAATATCGACGACCGAAGTCGCCTTACTGCCCGCACTGTTGTTCAGTCTTCTCTTCTGTTTTCAAGGAGCTAATGCTCTCGGCATGTACCTCGAGAGGCAGTGATACCGACCCCCAACAACACGCATGCGCGTTAGAGGGGCGAATTGCAATGCTAACGGCGGTCAAGACCCACTTCCAACACGGGTTTCCGAGAAATCCAGAGGCATCTACATCTGTGGACAACCGGCCGTTTCAGGCCAGTGTCAGCACGTGATAAGTGGTCTTACCTTTACGTACGAGAATCCAGCGATCATGAAGAATCCCTTTACTGGCAAGGGTTTGACCCTTTTCCAGGGTCTGTCCATTGACCGTTATTCCGCCCTGTTCGACTGATCGACGTGCGTCACTGGTACTGCTGGCAATTCCGGATCGGGCCAGAAGACCAAAAACATCGTCCAAATCTTCACGAGTAACAACGGTGTTCGCCACCTCTGACGCAATGGTCTGCAACGCTTCGCGAGTTGCACCGTTCGGGTCTCTCCCAAACAGAATTTCTGCTGCGGCCTCTGCATCGCGTGATGCATCTGCGCCATGAACCAACACAGTGAGTTCTGTTGCAAGTGTGCGTTGTGCGATTCTTTTACCAGGATCTGTCAAATGCATTTCAAGCAATGACGAAATTTCTGTCATTGATGCAAGTGAAAACTGCGGCAGGTACTTCACAATATCTGCATCTGTCATCTGCACCCAGAACTGTCGGAATTGATACGGCGATGTACGTTGCGCATCAAGCCACACTGCGCCGTCTGCAGTCTTACCAAATTTTGTTCCATCGCTTTTTGTAACAAGCGGCCATGTCGCACCGAATGCACTACGAGATAACGATTTACGAATTAGATCAATTCCGGCAGTGATATTTCCCCACTGATCAGAACCGCCCATTTGTAATTCAACATCGTGATTAGCGCAAAGATGCCTGAAATCATTGGCTTGTAGCAACATGTAACTGAACTCTGTATATGACAACCCGTTTTCTGAATTCAATCGGTTCTTCACAGATTCTTTCGCCATCATTTGATTAACGGTGATGTATTTACCAACATCGCGCAAGAAATCAAGCGCACTGATATCAGCGGTCCAGTCAGCATTATTTACCAGTGTTGCTGCACTTGCACCAGGAGAAAAATCAAGTAAGCGCGACAACTGATTCTTGATTTGCGACACATTATGTTCAAGGGTTTCGCGATCAAGCAGGTTTCGCTCTTCGCTTTTGCCTGATGGATCTCCGACCATTCCGGTGGCACCACCCGCAAGCGGAAACGCACGATGACCAGCGAGTTGAAAACGACGCAATGTCAACTGACCAAGAAGGTGTCCGACATGTAATGAATCTGCAGTGGGGTCGAAACCGACATAGACGCCGATTGGGCTTGCATCGAGCCTCGTAGACAGAGCCGACGCATCAGTGGAGTCATGGATGAGGCCTCGCGCAAAGAGGTCAGAGAACAAGCCAGAAGAAGTCACGCACAAAGTCTTACACGGCTACGCCATTGCGACCTGCACTAATATCCATTCATCAGTTCGTCGTCTACATCCCCAGGAAATATGAGTTTGTTTTACAGTGACGAAATGCTGCGGGCACTGCTTCAGCAAGCCGAGTCGTGCCGGACCCTGGGTTCCCCTATGTACAGCGACCTGTTCACAGATCTGGCGGCCGACTACGCAAACGGTGGACGCACATACGCACTTCTTGCGGGTCGCAGCCTTCGTCCGTTGCACGATGCCGTACCTCTTCGGCTTGCAGGCGCTATTCATCGAGTGGTGCTGCAGGGAAAGGATGACCGACTTGCGCGTCATTATCCGAGCGTTGAAGGAAAGCCAGGGGAAGACTTCACGGCTGATTTCATTGGGTATATGCGTGACCATCTAGACGATGTTGAAAGCGGATTAGCTACTCACGTACAGACAAACGAGGTTGGTCGAAGCGTGGTACACCTCGTGTTGAGTCACTGGTTAACAACGCTCGGCATCGAACAATTCACACTGCTGGAAATTGGTGCGAGCGCCGGATTGAATCTGAACTTCGATCAGTTCTACGGTTGCTTTGGACAATTACGAATGGGTGATCCGAGTTCTTCACTTCGTTTTATGGATGACTGGTTCTCAAACGTACCAAACGTGCCACATGTAGGCGCTACGGCAATTAGTAAACGAGGCTGCGACATATCTCCCATTGATGTTGCTTTGCCAGATGACGAAGTTCGCCTGTTGTCGTTTGTCTGGCCAGACCAAGGATTGAGACTCGAGCGGCTTCGCAGTGCAATTGCAATAGCCAACATTCATCGACCAGCAGTTGACACTGCATCAGCCGACGAGTGGATCGCTCAACAATTATCGCGCCCAAGCGAGCATGCAACCTTGATTTTTCATTCAATCGTGTGGCAATACCTAGGAACCGAAACACAAAATAGGTTGAAGCGGGTTATTTATAGCGCCGGGGAATCTGCTTCCTCTACGGCACCCATTGTGTGGGCCCGAATGGAACCGGCTGGACCAGTCGCCGATATTCAAGTTGATGTCTTCAACGGATCAAGTTCTGAACCCCAACACTTTCGATTGGCCGAGATTGGTTATCACGGCCAAAACATGAAGTGGCTCTAGCTCAACGCGCGCTGAACAACATCTGGCACGGGCGTGGGTTGCGGAGCACCCGGAGTGACACTGACATAAGTAATGATGCAGTCAAACACTTGCTCGCCATTGACTCTCATATCAACTGTGACATCGAAGGAAGTGTTCCCCCAGCGCGATACTGAACACGCAGCGTGAATTATGTCTGTGTACTTAGCGCCTTTGTGCCACGTGCCCGTCGCTGTTTTCAACATGAAATCGAAACCAACAGCGATGAGATCTACATCGGAAATATCCTGACCGAGTTCATCAGCAAGCCCCTGACGCACAAACTGCGCGACAGCATCATCGGCATATACCCAATAGTTGGCATTAAAGACAACATTCTGCATATCGCATTCGTTGTAACGCACGCGGAACTCTTGAACAAATGTCATTTCAAGCGCGCCTCAGCGCTACGAATTGCTTCCATCAATCGCTCACGTTGTTCCTGCGAAGCCAGAGGGCCTGATGCACCTGGCGACTGACGGCGCTCAACTGACACTCCTGGATTAAACAATGAAACAGCATCTGGACCAAACGATTCATGACCACGAACAATGTCGATCATCGGCACGCTTGTTGCAATCGAATCGCGCACAATTTTGCCAACGATGGAGTGCGCCTGGCGAAACGGTGTTCCCCGATGCACAAGCCATTCTGCAAGATCAGTTGCTACTAATGCTTCTGCGTCAGCACCCTTAATCATGACTGCAGTTTTAAACGTCGCGGTCTTGATCATGCCGTTTATAGCAATGAGAGCGCGACGGACTTGATCGACAGAATCAAAGAGAGGTTCTTTATCTTCTTGCAAATCTCTGTTGTACGCAAGAGGCAGACCTTTCAACATCGCGAGAAGTCCGGTCAGGTTTCCGATTAAGCGACCTGCCTTTCCACGTGCCAATTCAGCAATATCTGCATTCTTTTTTTGCGGCAACATGGAAGAACCGGTTGCATAGGCATCATCAAGCACTGCAAATCCGAACTCTGCACTGGTCCACAAGACCCACTCTTCACCAATCCGCGAGAGGTGAACACCAAGTAGTGCTATGTCAAACAGAATTTCAGCAACGAAATCTCTGTCAGATACTGCATCTAGGGAGTTTGCAAAAGTGGTAGCGAATCCCATGGTCTCTGCGGAATGTGCAGGGTTAATCGGTAAGGACGAACCTGCAAGAGCACCAGCACCCAACGGAGACACATCAAGACGAGTGAGAGCATCAGAAATTCTGTCGACATCGCGAAGTAATGCCCATGAATGTGCCCGTAAATGATGCGACAACAGAACCGGTTGGGCGTGCTGTACATGGGTGTAGCCGGGCATTCTTACTGGAGGTGTACTTGCATCTGCTTCTACAGCGCGTTCTTCCAACGTTTGCACCAGTGCAAGAACGTGCGATGCCACAATTGCTACCTCACGCTTGCACCACAAGCGAACAGCTGTGGCTACCTGGTCGTTTCTACTGCGGCCGGTATGAATACGAGCGCCTGGCTCACCAGCCAACTGAGTAACACGACGTTCGATTGCAGTATGAATATCTTCGTCTGTTGGCTCGAATATGAACGTGCCGTTTGAGAACTCATCTCCGACGCTGTGTAGCGCAGCCAGAACCGACGCTCCGTCTGTTTGAGACATAAGCCCAACTGATACCAACATCGAAACATGAGCATGAGATCCAACGATGTCGTCTCGCCATAAGCGCTGATCAAAGGACAAGCTTTCGGTGTATGCCATCAAATCATCTGCTGGGGCAACGTCAAATCGCCCGTGCCACAGTGCAGCACCTTCGGAAACCTTTTTGTTAGACATGGTCTGCACCCTTCTTTCGTGGAATGCCGCCAGTGGCGTCTGTGACGCCTGATAGCGACCGCAACTGCTCAGCCAGACCTGTGCCGCCCACTTCTTCTGTAGCGACGCACATGATGGTGTCATCGCCAGCAACTGTGCCTAACAGACCGACAAGACCACTGCGGTCGAGAGCAGACGCAACGACGTGAGCACAACCTGGAGGCGTACGCACGACAACCAGATTTCCACTTGAAGTTACTTCAGCGACCCATTCCGCCATAACGCGACGCAGTTGATCTGATGGCGCAATGCGAGCAGGCGCATATTCTGCGATTGCATAAATGGAGTCTCCCCCGGCAATACGAATTTTCACAGCACCCAGTTCTTCGAGATCTCTCGAAATGGTCGCTTGAGTTGCCTCAATGCCTTGGGCCTTCAATAGTTCTTGAAGATGTGGCTGACTGGACACGTTGTCATGTGCAATCAGTCGAGTCACCATTTGTTGACGTTGTTGTTTACTGCTCATGATTTTTCCATAACCCACTTCAATGCACCCCGTGCAGCAGTGAGACGGTGATGCCCCTGCTGAATGACAACACTGTTCGGACCGTCGAAAACGTCGGCCGACACCTCTTCACCACGATGGGCTGGCATGCAATGCATGAACTTTGCGTTTGGTGCCGCCAAAGCCATGAGGGACGCATCAACGCAGTATTTCGAAAAGATTTTGCGACGCACGGCGGACTCTTCTTCTTGTCCCATAGAAATCCAAGTGTCTGTATGAACAACATCAGCGCCAGCAATGGCCTCGTGCGGAGAAGCACATTGACGAACAGTGCCTCCGAGTGATGCAAGACGTGACAGTTCGTCATCATCTGCGTCGTATGCAGAAGGACAGCCGAGCGAAATGGTTCCGCCGAGCAAACACACTGCTTCGGCAAGTGACCGCGCAACATTGTTGTAGTCACCAATCCATGCAACTGTGAGTCCAGAAACAGGTCCCACCAGTTCTTCCATTGTGATCACATCAGCAAGAGCTTGAAGGGGGTGTGAAGCATCACTCAACATGTTGATGATGGGCGCATCAGATACAGCGACCATACGCTCAATAAACGAATGACGAAAAACTCGCGCTGCAATAACAGCGTGATACCCGGCCATGATGCGCGTGACATCTTCAACTGACTCCCGCACATCGAGCCCAATTTCTTCTCCACGGGTGTACACGGGATGTCCATCTAATTGCACAACAGCCATCTCCATGGAGTGACGAGTTCTGTTCGATGGTTTTTCAAAGATGAGAGCGACGCCCTTTCCAGATAACGCCGATGTGGGCGCCTCGACGGACAAGTTCAGAATTTGACGGAGTTCAGTGGCTGATAACGATGCAATGTCTACAAGATGACGCGTCATGAGAGAACCTCAGCAATGAGCGCAACTGCTTCATCAATTTCTGCGTCACTTACCGTTATTGGTGGAGCGAGACGCAACGTAGATGCATTCACGGCATTGACGATGAGTCCTTTTTCCAGCAGTGCCTTATAAACATCGCCAGCGATAACTCCTTCGACCAACTGTGCACCGAGCAATAGACCTGAACCCCTCACTGAATCAATGGCAGGTATCTGCAATAGCCCCTTCGTGAGACGGGCACCCTGACGTACTGCCAATTCAGCAGCATGCAATCTCTTCATTTCAGAAATCACAGCGGAAACAGCGGCCGTAGCAAGTGCTGTACCGCTGTAGGTAGATCCATGATCACCTGGCTGAAGAACTGATGCGATGTCACGACGCGCCCAGAGAGCCCCAACAGGCATTCCATTGCCCATCCCCTTCGCCATCGTCACGGCATCGGGTGAGATACCAGCATGTTCAAAACCGAACCACTTTCCGGTACGGCAGAAACCTGTTTGAACTTCATCAATGATGAGCAATAACCCTCGTTCACGACATAGTGCTTGCACAGCCTGAAGATACGCAGGATCCGCAGGGATGACTCCACCCTCACCTTGAATTGATTCCAACATTACCGCAGAAACGGTTGAATCAATTTGCGCTATCAAAGACTCAATGTCACCAAATTCGCAATAACGAAATCCGTCTGGCATGGGCTGAAACACTTCATGCTTTGCAGGTTGTCCCGTAAGTGCCAACGCACCAAGTGTGCGGCCATGAAAACTGCCGTATGCAGTCACAATGACGTGACGGCCACGACCACCAAATTTACGCGCAAGCTTTATGGCAGCTTCATTAGCTTCAGCACCAGAGTTACAAAAGAACACTTGCCCATCACCTGCGCCAGCATCTGCCATGAGACCGGATATTTCAACAGCAGCTTTTGTGGCAACAGTGTTCGCGAAGAAGTTCGACACATGCACAAGCGTGTTCGCCTGATCAGCAATGGCTTTCGCAATCACAGGGTTTGCATGACCTAAAGACACAACGGCAATTCCGCTGAGGAAATCGAGATACCTCTTTCCATCAACGGACCACAGTTGAGTGCCTTCGCCTCTCTCGAACATTTCTGCTGGCGCGCCGAAGACAGGAATGAACGGACAATAGTCATGACCCTTGTTCGCAGAAACAGCAGTCGCGTTCTCTAAAAATTGATGTGACATCAGTTGACCCCTGTAATCATTGTTCCGACACCTTGGTCGGTAAAAAGTTCTAATAACAAAACATGCGCTATACGCCCGTCAAGAATGTGAGCGTTTTTCACGCCACCTTTCACAGCCTGCATGCAACTCTCGATTTTCGGGATCATTCCACCAGATATCGTCCCATCTGAAATCAGAGCGCCTACGTCCGTCACTGATATCCGTTGGATCAGTGAGGACGAATCGTCTATGTCCTTGCGCAAACCAGCAATATCTGTGAGATAGATGATTTTCTCAGCACTCAATGCTTCAGCAATCGCACCAGCTGCTGTGTCGGCATTGATGTTGTACGGCTGACCGTGTACGTCAACACCGACTGTTGACAGAACAGGCACAAGTCCATCTGCCAACAAGCCATCTATGACATGCGTACGTACCCGTTCAATATCGCCCACAAATCCGAGTGACGGATCGCGAGGAACGCACTGCAATGTGCGCCCATCTTCACCCGAGAGACCTACCGCGACGTTTCCGTGTGTGTTGATGGCACTGACGATTTGAGGATTCACTTGGCCATTGAGAACCATCTGAACTACTTCCATGGTTGCTTCGTCAGTGACGCGCAATCCGTTGGAAAACGAGGACTCAATGTTCAGTCGAGCAAGCATGTCATTAATCTGTGGGCCTCCACCATGCACAACGACAGGACGAATTCCAACAGTGTGCATCAGAACAATGTCCTCTGCGAAGAGCGACAGGGCATCATGATCGGAAGTTCCAGCAATTGCATTGCCACCAAACTTCACAACAACTGTTTTGCCAGCAAATCTCCGAATATACGGCAGTGCTTCAACGAGAACATGGGCAGTTGATAACGAACTCATGGGTACAGACCTACATTTGATAGACCAGAAGATTCTGGAAGACCTAATGCAACGTTCATTGACTGCACTGCGCCGCCAGAGGCGCCCTTGGCTAAATTGTCGAGCGCAGCAATCACCATGACATATCCAGTACGTTCGTCAAAGCGAGCAGTTATGTGAACACTGTTCGAACCAAGCGTGGCTTTTGTAGACGGGCTGCTTGGCCGCACCACGATGTATTGCTCATTTTTGTAAAATGTTGCAATCGTTGCCAACAATGAAGCAGTGGTTGGCGTATTACCTTGTGGACGTGCGTAACACGTTGCCAATATTCCGCGATTCATCGGAGCAAGGTGTGGAGTAAACAGAACCTGCGCTCCGGTCACCTGTTCAATTTCAGGCGTATGACGATGATCAAGCAAACCGTATGCAGTGAAATCTTCATCGATCGTTGAGAACATTGACGAGTGCTTGAGTGCGCGACCAGCACCACTGACACCGGAGGCAGCATCAACAATGACGCCCACCGGATTCACAATCCCCGACTGAACCAGTGGCGTTAATGCCAAAGACGCTGCAGTGACATAGCAACCAGGCGTGGCAATGAGCCGTGCGCCTACCAATTGAGACCGATACAGCTCTGGTAATCCGTAGACGGCTTGAGCAAGAAGTTCAGATTGCGTGTGTTCGAATCCGTACCACTGCGGGTACAGCGATGCGTTTTTCAATCGATATGCGGCCGACAAATCAATAACGACTCCGACCTTGCCCACCAACTGTGGAGCGATCTCAAGTGCCGCCTCATGAGGAACACCGAGGAATACTGCATCGAGGCCGACAAATCTGTCGGCACTGAACTCTTCGAACACGAGATTCGGATACGCACCTGCCAATGATGGGTACAACATGCTGGCCAATGTGCCTGCCTGCGAGTCCCCTGTGGCACAGACCACTTCTACTTCAGAGTGCTGGGCAC
>CAMDVC010000032.1 GCA_945878785.1 Bifidobacterium breve
CCGCGCACACTTCTGAGTTTTGAAGATGTAGTTCTAGCTATGGATGACCCTGACGACGACCCGCCAGAAGGCTTTACTTTCCCGCTTGTCTTTACATGGACCTTCCCGCCACTTGTGCACCCGCCCGACCTGTTGGTGCTTGCTACTGAAGTAGCCGGACTTGGTGGCGTTGAACTTCCTCTAGAAGTGTCGGCAATCGATTCATTTCACCAAGTGACTGATGCACCAGAGCGCAGCCTCACCGTGGTCAGTCGCGTACCTGTGTCGTTAGCGAATGTCTATAAAGGCGACAATGACCCCGTGTGCGCTGTTCTTGATACGTGCCGCACTGTCAGCCTGAATTTGTTGGAACGCGTGCCCTTTTGGATTGGCGACATCCACTAATACGCACTAGCTAATGGTGGGCCCAGCAGGACTCGAACCAAATGTGCATTATTCGCAAAAATAGAAAATTTGTATGGCATGCTTCTCTTGACTTTCGAATCTTTCGAAGAGCCACCTATCACGGAGACCCATGTCTGTTAAAAAAGCTTCATACGCAACCATTTTCATTGCTGGAGTGTTTCTACTTTCAGCGTGTGGCGGTGAACCTACTCCTGACCCAGGCCAAAGCGAAACTACTACAACACCTACTCCAACACCTACTTACGCAGTGGGTGATGCTGGTCCTGGTGGGGGAGTTATTTACTACGTAGATAACGCAGGCTTTAGTTGCGGCGCAAGTTACTCAGCAACAGGTAGCCCAACTGGTGGAAAGTGTGAATACCTGGAAGTTGCCCCAAGCGGCTGGAATGCAACTGCCGAAACTGCTGGCTTAATCTGGGCAGTAGCTGCCAATCAAGCTGCAGATGTTTCTGGTATTGCCAATGATGTTTCTGGTATTTACAATGAAATTGACTCTGTCTATAACAATGCATTGGGAATTGGCCTTGGCTATAAAAACTCTGACCTCATAGTTGCCCAAGGTAATGACACCACCACTGCGGCCGGGGCCGCGCGTGCTTACACAAACAACGCTAAGACTGATTGGTACTTGCCAACAACAGCTGAGCTGAATCTACTTTGCCAATGGAATCGCGGGGTGACACAAGATGTCGAAGTAGCTTGCACTGGTGGAATCATTAATACTGGCACGGGCGCTAGTGGCTCAGGGTTTGTGGACTATGCCTACTGGTCCTCGTCTGAGGTTGGTGCGGAAGTCGCATACTTCCAGTCCTTCATCGATGGCCTCCAGTACGATTATTACAAGTACGGCGCCGACTATGTTCGTCCAGTTCGAGCTTTTTGATTATTCATCTATTTATCTTTTGATTTTTAGGTTTTTCAAAGTGCAGCGATATGGGATGGATCGGCTTGCGACCTTTATCAAGATTTGCCGCGTGAGTCTGCTCGGCAAATGTCAAAACGTGGCTGCTGTCAACGCTGCTGTCAGCAGTCTCCAAAAGGGCTCTAAAAGACTTAGATAGTGTCGTAGTCATACACCTCTGTTTCTGGTGTAGTGCTGCGCATAAATAGTGCACGTCACCACCCCTTGTGGGCCCAGCAGGACTCGAACCTGCGACCAAGGGATTATGAGTCCCCTGCTCTAACCAACTGAGCTATGGGCCCGAGAGTCGACCGAGATGAGAGGTGCGACTGGCTCCGGGGGTGGGGCTCGAACCCACGACAAACGGATTAACAGTCCGTTGCTCTGCCAACTGAGCTACCCCGGAAGGGAAATCCAAGGCTACCAGCGAGGGCACCCAGAGCCCAAGGCAGTAGTTCTAGTCAGATTCGAGGTAACTACGCAAACGCTGGCTGTTATTTGGGTGACGAAGGCGGGCAAGGGTCTTTTGTTCAATCTGGCGGATTCGCTCACGAGTGACACCCTCTTGCTTGGCCACATCGTCAAGTGTTTGTGGCTCTCCACTTGTGATGCCGAAGCGCTTGTCAATGATGCGGCGATCACGTTCTGGCAAATGGTCAAGTTCAAGCGAGACCGCGTCGACCAGCTCACGACGCTGCGCTACGTCTGCTGGTGAATCTGTCGTGTCGCCGCCAAACTTGTCGCCCCACGTTGTGGAGTCTTCGTCGCTACTGACAGGTTCATCGAGACTTATTGTGACCGATGAGATTTGTTTTAGTTCTTCGATCTTTTCAGCAGGAATAAGAGTTCGTTCTGCGAGCTCTGCGTATGTCGGTTCACGCTTCAATTCAACATTGAGTTCACGATCTGCTTTTGTGATGCGATTCAACATTTCGACGACATGACTAGGGACACGAATTGTGCGGCCCTGATCAGCCATAGCTCGCATCATGGCTTGACGAATCCACCATGTGGCATACGTAGAAAACTTGAAGCCCTTTTCCCAGTCATACTTTTCTGCGGCCCGCATGAGACCAATGTTTCCCTCTTGAATGAGATCTAACAGTTGGAGTTCACGACCGTCGTACTTGCGCGCAATTGAAACAACAAGTCGCAAGTTAGCCGTAATGAGATGTTCGAATGCTTCTTCGCCTTCTCGCATGATGATGCGTAGTTCTCGACGTTGAGTCGCGGTTAATGAACCCTTTGCAGAACGCGCCTTAGCTTCCTGCATGGTGCGAATTGCGCGACCTAATCTTTTTTCATCGTCAGCTGAGAGCAAAGCCACCTGGCCAATTTCACCGAGATACATACGCACCGCATCACCCGCGTCACCCGCAAGCACTCGAGGCGCCACAACTTTGGGTGGCACCAGCTCCAGTTGGGGTGGCGTCGCAATTTCAATTTCACCTGAGATGTCAGGTTCGATTTTGGCGATGGAAATTTTTGCTTCAAGTAACACTGATTCGATATGACGAATCATTTCTGGATTCAGTTCCACGTTTCTAAAAACATGGGCAACCGTGTTTGGGTCTACAGACCCGTCGTCTGACCGCGAGGCAAGCAATGTTGCCCACTCGGCGGCATCTACAGACGGATGCGGCAGCACGATGGTGGACCGGCGGGTCATGTGGCTGCCTCAACTACTTGGGCGAGCCACTGCAACAAGATGACCGCCGCAGTTTGCGCTTTGTCGGGTTTGTTCAGGTCCTCGAGGGCGTTGCGCACCATGCGATCGTTCTGAATTTGCTCAATGTCAGAGCCGAGTCGACGGCGAGACAGTTCTCGTCGCACAGCGGCTGATATGAGAGCACGTGATTCAACAAGCGGGTCAGCTTCGATGTCGTACACCGCTGCTCGCTCAATAATGTCGGCGGCATCGGGTTGAACAGACTGCAATGCGACATGAACATCGCCGTCGGAAGCGGCAATGGCGCGGAATGCTTCGCGCGATGCATCATCGGGGAAGAGTTCTTCAATTAGCCACGGCGCGATGGTGTCCCATTCGTGAATCAGAAGAGACAAGGCAACAAACCCGGCTCCCTCCGTTGCTTGCTGAACGGGAGCTGCGATTACAACGGGCGCGGAGCCTCCCCTGTCTGCAACTTTCACTAGATCAGCTGCCGAGACTCCGGTGTGACTTGCCACTTGACCTGCATACAACCGACGCACATTTAGGTCGGGATGTTCATTGACTAATTCCATGGCTTTTCCAGCTAGTCGAGCGCGGGACTCTGGCGAGCGCAATGGGTTTGCGTCGAACAATCTCTTTAATCGGAAACCAAGAAACGGCATTGCGTCATTGATGGCACGTGTCAATGCTTCAGGGTCAGAGTTTGCAAGTTCGCCTGGGTCTTTACCTGTTGGAAACTGCGCAACAGATACTGAGATGTCATATTTCTTTTCCCACGCATAGAACTTGTCGGTCGCGCCTTGGCCTGCCGCGTCTGCATCGAATGCCAACACAACATTGCGTGCATAGCGCTTCATCAGTTTCACGTGATCTTCGGTTAATGCCGTACCGCATGTTGCAACAGCAGTTGCGAGCCCGCTGCGATGGAAACCAATGACGTCGGTATACCCCTCGCACACAATGACGCGATCTTCTTTCACCACGTTGCCTTTAGCCCAGTTCAGGCCGTACAGCGTGCGCGACTTTACATACACCGGAGTTTCAGTGGAGTTCTTGTACTTCGCTGGGTCTGTCGAACCAGGAAGAATACGACCACCAAACGCGACTGCTGCACCATTTTCATCAAAGATGGGAAACATGACTCGCGCACGGAACGAATCCTGCAAACGGCCGGCCTTGTTCACAAATCCGAGACCCACCTCAGCCAACATGGCTGGTGTTGCCCCGAGCGACGAACTGAGAGCATCCCATTCATCGGGTGCCCAGCCAAGGCGAAACGATCGTGCAACGTCGCCAGCCAAACCGCGATCACGCAAGTATTCGCGAGCAGTTCGCGCATCAGGAGACTCGAGAAGTCGCGCGTGATACCACTCAACTGCCCGTTCCATCAGGGCTTGCAATTCTTTGCGATGCTTACGTTCACCATTTCCAGCACCCGATGTGTAGTGAAGTTCGATTCCTGCTTTGCTGGCAATACGTTCTACGGAACCAACGAAGTCCAGATGTTCCATCTGCTGGACGAAAGTAAACACATCACCTTTGACCCCGCAACCAAAGCACATGTACCTACCTGTTTCATCGTTCACACTGAACGATGGTGAACGTTCGGAATGAAACGGACAGAGACCAACTTGGCTGCGGCCTGTGCGGCGAAGTTGGGAATACGGTGACACCACGTCTGACAAAGTGACAGAGGACCTGACTTTTTGAATGTCGTCCTCAGCAATGCCCATGGCATGACATTAGTGCCCCGTGAGAGGACCTACGACTGCACAGTTGGCGTGGCGCGAAGTGAAGCAACTATCGAGACCACAAGAA
Source organism: Bifidobacterium breve (assembly GCA_945878785.1). Lineage (GTDB taxonomy): Bacteria > Actinomycetota > Acidimicrobiia > Acidimicrobiales > Ilumatobacteraceae > UBA2093. The sequence goes on from CAMDVC010000032.1 coordinate 4,797, forward strand.
TCACGGCAATGACTGCTAACGATGCTGCGATGGGCATATGCCACCAATACGACACGGTCATCTTGATGCCGACAAACGCCAAGATGACTCCGAGACCTGTCTGCAGGTACTGGAAACGATCCCGCATGTCAGCAAGGAGGAAGTACAGCGCTCGAAGTCCCAAAATTGCGAAAGCATTTGAAGCAAAAGCGATGAATTGCTCGTTAGTCACGGCCAAGACGGCCGGGACAGAGTCAACAGCAAAGATGACGTCGGTGATTTCCACCAAAACAAGCACCGCGAGAAGTGGCGTCGCCAACCGCTTGCCATTTTCCTTCGTAAACAGTTTTTGTCCATCAAGCTTGTCTGTCGAGGGAACGAAACGATGAAATATCTTCATTGCCTTGCTCTTTGAAGGGTCAAAACCATCGTCGTGGGACTGGAGTAATTTGATGCCGGAATACAGAAGGAAAAGGCCAAACAAAATCAAGGTGATCTTGAATGAGTTGATGATGGCTACGCCGGCGAAAATGAACCCGACACGCATTGCAAGTGCTCCGAAAATTCCCCAAAAAAGAACTCGGTGTTGATACATCTTCGGCACCTGGAAGTGCGTAAAGAGAACAGCCCACACAAACACATTGTCAACGCTCAGGCTCTTTTCAATGAGGTAACCACCCATGTATTCGCCAGCTGCTGCGGAGCCGAACTCCCACAACATGACGAGACCAAACAACAAGCCGAAACTGATCCAGACTGCAGACTCTATAGCTGCTTCTTTGGTGTGGATCTCATGGGCATTTCGATGCACAACCAAAATATCGACGAGCAACATTGCGCCAATGACCGCCAAAAGAACTGGCCAATGCCATCCCTCAATGGTGAGGTCAACCTTTCCGCTGGACGAACCAGTACTAGAAAAGACACGTGAACCGAGGGAGAACATTTGGGAAATGATAGTTGCCTATTTGGTTTCTGTCATGGCACCGCCAATGACAGCCTGCGCAGCCGACAGCCGTGCGATGGGCACACGGTACGGAGAGCAACTGACATAGTTCAGTCCTGCGCGATAAAACAATCCGATTGACTCGGGATCTCCACCATGTTCACCGCAAACTCCCAATTTCAGTCCACGCTTTACCTTGCGACCGCGTTCGGCAGCGATGAACACCAATTCACCCACCCCATTTTGATCAATCGTCTCAAATGGATTGCGCTTCAGAAGGCCCGCTTCTAGGTAGGCGGGCATCAATCGACTCTCGACATCATCACGGCTAAATCCAAAAGTCATTTGCGTGAGGTCATTTGTTCCGAAACTAAAGAAATCGGATACCTCTGCTAATTCGTCTGCTCGCAATGCGGCACGAGGAGTCTCGATCATGGTTCCGATAGAGACTTTCGGACGTTTAATAATCTTTTTACCCTTTTTCGACTGTGGAGCAGGTCGCGAATTGATATCTGTAAGAACCTCTTCCACCCAACTACGCGCTAACGCCAACTCTTCTTTGGTGACAGTGAGAGGAATCATGATTTCCACAATGGGCTCGTACCCCTTGGCAGCGACATCATCTGCAGCCTCCATCAGTGCACGCACTTGCATGGCATAGAGGCCAGGTTTAATAACACCGAGTCGAACCCCGCGAGTACCGAGCATGGGGTTCACCTCGCTCCACTCGTGGGCAGCACGCAACAGTGTGTCCTCTTCAGCAGAAAGACCGGATGTCGCCTTCTGAATTTCTAGCTCTTCAATGCGAGGCAAGAACTCATGCAGTGGAGGGTCAAGCAGACGCACCGTGACAGGAAGTCCTGACATTTCTTTCAGTAACGCCACGAAATCTTTCTTCTGAACTTTCCGTAGTTCTTCGAGGGCAGCTGCTTCTTCTGCTGGGTTGCCAGCAAGAATCATCCGACGAACAACTGGCAATCTGTCTGCTGCTAAGAACATGTGCTCTGTACGGCACAGACCGATTCCTTGTGCACCAAGTTCACGAGCTTTCTTTGCATCTTCGTCCGTGTCGGCGTTAGCACGAACATCCATCTTGCCTTTACGTACTTCGTCAGACCATTTCAAAATGGTGTCGAACTCTTTCGGTGGCTTTGACGCCATCAACGCAAGTTGTCCGAGCATTACTTCGCCAGTTGTTCCATCAAGTGACAACCAGTCGCCTTCTTTCACTGTGACTCCGTTTGCGGTGAATGACTTACCCGAGATTTTGACAGCATCTGCACCAACGATTGCTGGAGTTCCCCATCCGCGAGCAACGACTGCTGCGTGGCTAACAAGACCACCACGCGAGGTGAGAATGCCCTTTGCGACCATCATTCCGTGCACATCTTCGGGGCTCGTTTCCGAACGGACCAAGATGACATCTTTGCCGGCCAAGGCAGCGGCCGCTGCGTCATCGGCGGTGAAAAACACTTGACCTACTGCAGCGCCAGGAGACGCTGCGAGACCCTTTGCAATTCCCTTTTCCTTTGTTGCGAACTGTGGATGCAGAACCTGATCAAGATGATCAGCCGCAACTCGCATAATGGCTTCGGTCTTTGAAATCTTCCAGGTCTTCTTGCCTGTGCCCGTTGGCTTTGTCATATCGACAGCCATCTTCAATGCAGCAGCCCCGGTGCGCTTGCCGACTCGTGTTTGCAGCATCCACAACTTGCCTTGCTCAATTGTGAACTCGGTGTCACACATGTCTTTGTAATGACGTTCTAGTCGAGCAAAAATCTCCATCAATTCACTATGAATTTTCGGGAACTTCTTCTTCAGTGCATTGAGATCTTCGGTATTACGAATTCCAGCCACAACATCTTCACCTTGTGCATTGACCAAGAAGTCTCCATACGGTTTCGGGTCCCCTGTTGCTGCGTTACGAGTGAAACCAACACCTGTGCCTGAGTTGTCATCGCGATTTCCAAAAACCATCGCTTGCACATTTACTGCCGTGCCCAATTCGTGGCTGATCTTTTCTCGCACGCGATATGCGATGGCACGAGGTCCGTTCCACGAACGAAAGACAGCCTCAACTGCGCCACGCAACTGCTTGGCCGGGTCTTGCGGAAACGGCTTGCCAGTGGCTGTGGCAACTGCCTTCTTATAGACCTCACATAGTTCTTTCAAGACAGGTGCTGGAATATCAGCATCTGTCTTGGCGTGTGCGACTTCTTTTGCCTTGTGAAGAGCATCTTCAAAGACTTCACCATCAAGACCAAGAACAATGCGGCCATACATTGCAATGAACCGGCGATACGAGTCATACGCAAATCGCTCGTTGTTTGTCGTAGTAGCCAACGCAATGACGCTCTTGTCGTTCAGACCAAGGTTCAAGACCGTGTCCATCATTCCGGGCATTGAGAACTTTGCGCCTGAGCGAACTGAGACGAGCAACGGGTCTGTAGTGTCGCCTAACTTGCGGCCCATCTTTTTTTCCAACGCCGCGACATGCTTCGTCATTTCATCCGTCAGACTCTTTGGCCATCCACCATGCATGTAATCGCGACATGCATCAGTACTAATAGTGAAACCATGAGGAACAGGCAAGTTCAACACGCTCATCATCTCGGCTAAATTGGCGCCCTTTCCACCAAGGAGATCTTTGTACTCCATGGGCGGACGACGGTGTTTGTGATCGAAGGCATAAACGTATGACACTCCGAAAGTCTAGGCGCATAGGGCTTTGCCTTTATCCTCAATACACTTGCGACATGAGAATCCCGATACACCATGCCGCGCGCAATGTGTTCAATGTGTTTGGCTTCCCTACAACCGTTAAACCCGGTTTTGCCGTATTTCTTGCCTTTTTGGTTTTTCTCTACCCGTACCCCTTGGGGCTTTGGATGGCAGGTGCGGTCGGCATCTTCACATTAATTCATGAATTGGGTCACGCTCTGGCAGCTCGCATGTCTGGCTGCACCGCATCCATATCACTCGATTTCATGGTGGCCTATGCCGCCTACGAGCCAAGAACACCATTGACGTGGAGCCAAAAGGCAGGCATTGCCCTTGCAGGACCGACGCTACAAATCACTTCTGCGATAGCAGTGTTGTTACTGAACAGCACGAACCCGTTTAGCAGGACGGATATCACCATCAGTGATGCAACTATTTCTATTTGGTGGGCCGGCATTGCATTGGGAGTCCTTAACTTAGTTCCTCTTCTTCCACTTGACGGTGGTGCATTCGTTGCAAGCATTGTCGAACGTTTCATGCCTGGCCGTGGACATAACATTGTTTTGAAAGCAAGCGCAGCTTTGACTGCATTATTGTTTGGACTCTGCATTGTTACAAGCAACACAGAATTAGCCCCACTTTTCGTGTTTATGTTGTTCATGCAGTATCAGACCCTTGCAGCACCACAACGTCAAAAGAAGTTCCTATCGAATCCAGCTCTCGCACCCGAGGGCGACCCCGAATTCGACGCAATAATTGCATCTGGCCTTCTCGCTACTGGGGAAGCGACTAAGGCTTTACGGTTCGCAACTGAGGCATATCGCCTATGCCCCGCCGACACCAATGCATTTATGGCTGCTCGCAGTGCAATGAAATTAGGAGACCATTCACTAGCTATGCAATGGCTACACATTTCCGAACAATCACAATTCGATTCGGGACGCTTTCAGATTCTGTTCAACCACGCCACCGACTTTGATCAACTACGTGGGCGAAGCGAGATATCAGACGAGTGGTTCACCAACCGTTGATGTTCGCGAGATGCGCGCTAGTGCGATGTGTGCACCAATAGAGGTCACAGTGCCGACCGATTGATCATTTTCCATCACACGAGCACCTACTCCGAGACCTTCTCGTGGCAATGCACGTATTACTACTGGTGCTGTGGTTCCACGAGAGTCCATTCGCTCGACAAGTTCTTGACCCGGATAGCACCCTTTGGTGAAACTGACGGCGACCGACAGAATCCCTGTTGTGCCTGGAATGTCACCCACCAAAACATCGACACCAAGTTTTGGCCAACGGGCATCTGCTCGGGAGTAGTCAATATGTTCGGTTTCGGTGGCTTCTCCCATAGTTGGCAATTGCGACACATCACCAACAACATCGATTTCATCAGCGGAATCCCAATATGGGACTGCGCGTCCAGGCACAACGCCGACCACGTGTACAGCGTCAGGGCCACGGAAAGCTCGCACTACCCAGTCACTACGACTCATCGTGACTTTCGCGCGCAAGACGAACCGCTGTAACCGTGCGATTACCGCATCAGCGAACCCTGCTTCAACATCGAGAGTAAATACGGTGTTTTCGTGGCGAACTACCCGCACGAGCGCCGATACATGACCAGTTGGTTCAAGCAGCAAGCTATGGATGCTTGTGCCGACATCTAATGATGCAATGTCATTAGCCAGCTGCGAATGCAAGAACGTTTGCGCGTCATCACCTTGCACAACAATGACCTCACGGGCAATATCGGCCCAGACAATGTTTGTCATGCTGTAGTCCCTGCTTCACGGCGGCGTTGCGTCATTCGCTCAGCAGCTGGAATGGTAGCGAGCAAGGCACGCGCCTTGTTTTCACATTCCAAATCTTCATCTGCAGGGTCGCTGTCTGCGACGATTCCGGCACCGGCCTGCAAACTTGCAAACTTCGGACCTACAAACATCGTGCGAATCGCAATTGCAGTGTCGAGATTTCCAGAGAAATCCACGTAACCGACAACGCCTGCGTATGGTCCGCGCTTTACTGGTTCCAGTTCATCGATGATTTCCATTGCGCGCACTTTTGGTGCTCCACTCACAGTGCCAGCAGGCAATGTTGCACGCAACACATCAATCGGGCCGAGGCCAGGTTTCAAGTCACCCGACACTTGAGACGTGAGATGCATTACGTGGCTGTAGCGCTCGAGTGTCATGAGTTCATCCATTTGCACGGAACCAAAAGTTGAGACCCGACCAACATCGTTACGAGCAAGGTCAACCAGCATGATGTGCTCTGCTACTTCTTTGGGATTTTCACGCAATTCACCGGCAAGTCTCTTGTCGTGATCATCATCAGTTCCTCGTTTACGCGTTCCGGCAATCGGACGAGACACAACCCGGCCATTGACTAGCTGTACAAGAGGTTCGGGAGACCCACCGACAATGGTGAGATCAGGCTGACGCAAGAAATACATGTACGGGCTGGGGTTCACCTGACGAAGCACTCGATACACATCGAACGGGTCAGCCGTGAGGTCAATGTCAAACCGTTGTGACAGAACTACTTGGAAAATATCACCGGCACGAATGTATTCCTTTGCCACATCAACTGCCGAGCGATATTGACCATCAGGCATAGACGAACGTGTCGTTGGCAAGTTCTCACCAGGTACTGGGGGCTCTACTGCTACATATGCAAGTGGGCGGGCAAGATCAGCGACCGCCTCATGCACACGCGTAACGGCGGCATCGTAGGCATCACCGATTTGTGCATCGGTCAATCCGGCAACGGGAACACTTTCCAGCATGTAGACGCGTTGGCGCCAATGATCAAATGCCGCAAGCGAACCAATGATACTGATGGAAGCATCTGGCAAATCACGATCATCACGTGGCACGTTCGGAAGTTCTTCAATCTCGCGAACAACGTCATACCCAAGATGCCCCATAAGCCCACCTTGCAACGGCGGAAGATCTGGAAAGAGTGGAGCACGATAGATGCGCAACAGTTCTTCCATTGCAGCCAACATGCCTGTATCTAACGGAACACTTGCGGGCACGTCACCAGAGACAGTAAGAACACCATTGCGCAATGTCAATGTTCCGCGTGGGTTACG
>CAMDVC010000033.1 GCA_945878785.1 Bifidobacterium breve
TCAATACGTGACTTCATAAGAAGGTCATAGTTGGGTTCGTCACGAGTAGTGCGACGAAGCTCCGGAATACCTGTGCTTTCAGCAACTGCAATCCAGATTTCAGGAATCAAGACTCCTTCAAGATCAAGCGTGACGATTCCTTGGTGGGGTGAGGTTGCAACTGCCATTTCACCATTCTCGCATGTGATTTTGGATTGTCGTGACACAATATAGGAATGACAAATCTCGTTTCCGTTACCCGTGACATCGCAGCTAGCCCAGAAAAAGTATGGTCACTCGTAACTGACCTCCCTCGAATGGGGGAATGGTCCCCTGAGAATCAGGGAGGCATGTGGGCAAAAGGCGCTACTGGCCCTGCAGTTGGTGCTCGCTTCAGCGGCAAAAACAAGAACGGCAAAAAGTCGTGGTCAACATCTGTTGAAGTCAATGTCTATGACGCACCGAAGAAGTTTTCTTTTGGTTTGATGGCTCTTGGAAAAAACTGGTGTGACTGGATCTATGAGATCGAACCAACTGCAACAGGTTGTCGTGTGACACACAGTTGGGATGACCATCGCGCTTCGTGGGCTGACTTCTTAGGAAAACTTGTTAGTGGTGTTTCAAACCGCGCAACGCATAACCGCGCAAACATGGAAATCACTCTCGACAAACTGGCAGCCGCAGCAGTTAGCTGATTACTCAATCCGCAACGTGAAGGCCGGAGATGAATCTGGTCGGTACGGAAGAATTACGTCGTCACCAATGCGTGAGAGTTGGTGGTCGTTCCCCAACAAGAATGTGTCGCCTGTGGGTAGCCCCGCAATGCTGACATTTTTTGATTGTGGGCGACCAAGAACCATTGCATAAGTGAAGCCATCAGCTCCGCGGGTTAGTCGAACCGTGTCGCCATCTGAAGTTCGTAGCTCTGATGTCTCATGTGGGTGAGAAGCGTAAATCGCTGCACCATTAACCTGTAACCATTGGCCAATTGCAAGCAAACGCTCTTGTTGAATCCACGGAATCTCGCCCGATGCCATGGGGCCGACATTCAGCAAGAAGTTGCCACCTGCGGCAACAATGTTGATGAGCATGTGAATCAATTCGGTGGAAGTGGCGTACGAAGAGTCATTCTCTTGTTCGTTGTAACCAAAGCTTGTGCCGATACCGCGACACACTTCGAATTTCTTACCCTCAAGAGGTGGGGTAGTGGTGTACTCAGGTGTTACAAAGTCTGCATGTGCAGTTCCTTGCATCACGCCGAGAAAATCAAAACGATCATTCACTACGCCTTCTGGATTTGTGTTGTAGAAGTGCGCAAACAGATCTGCAGCTCCGGCACCAAAACCCGGATACCCAATGTCATTCCACAACACGTCGGGTGAGTATCGGCTGATCAATTCTCGGTAATGCGCATCAACATATGCGTGGTACACATCGTCTTGGGGAATTGCGCCGTATAACGATGCCCATCCGTCAATGCCTAGGCCTTGAAATGTCCAGTCAATTCCGCCGGAGTAGTACAGCCCTAGTCGCAGGCCGTGTGAACGAATTGCCTCTGCGCATTCACCAACGATGTCTCGAGTTGATGTCCACTGTGGACCTTTGTGTGGGTTCGGTGTTGCGCTTGGCCACAACAGCACGCCATCGTGATGTTTTGTGCCCATGACGCAATACTTCGCACCTGATGCTGCGAATAAGTCGCCCCATCGCTCTGGTTGCCAACCTTGTGATGCTTCAAAAAACTGGGGGACAAAATCTTCGTACGGCTGATCGCCATATTTTTCTGCGTGGTGCACGGCAGCCGGTGATCCCGGAGCCTGCAGTGAATTCCAGTACCACTCTGAATAGGGGCTTTCTGTGAACGCTTCACGTTCGCCTTTATTGGCAGCAAGAGTGAAAGGGTCATCAGAAACAGGGGCAAATGCTGGGATGGTGGAAGAAAACCAATGTACGAAAATACCGAATTTTGCACCGTCGTACCATTGCGGAACCTGATGCGATTTCAGTGATTCAAGGTCTGATGTGTATTGCTCCATTGCCTCACGGTAGACCAGAAAATGCGACGTCAGGTTGTTGGAATAGATCCCTTATATAAAGGTGTGCAAGGCTGATATTCCTAACCGGAGGTACATCATGGAAATTCTCACCGAACTCACTAACAACATTCTTGTCATCACTCTGAATCGTCCTGAAGCAGGAAATTCACTCAACGGTGCACTCAGCGAAGGTCTTTCCAATGCATTGTCTGATGCAGCAACAAACCCAGAAGTGCGCGCCATTGTTATAACTGGTGCTGGCGAAAAGATTTTCTGTGCGGGCATGGACTTGAAGGCATTTGCTGCCGGTGAAGATCTCGCAAAAATAGGAATGGGTTTCACGGCATTGCGTAATTGCACTAAGCCATTGATTGCAGCAGTGAACGGTCATGCTCTTGCCGGTGGTTTTGAAGTTGTCATGTTGTGTGACTTGATTGTTTCCATCGAGACTGCACGTTTTGGAATTCCAGAAGTGAAGCGTGGGCTTTTTGCCGCTGGTGGTGGTGTGCGTTTACCGGCACGTGTTCCGCTGGCAGTCGCTATGGAGATGGGTTTGACAGGTGACCCTATTGACGCTGCTCGCGCAAAAGAATTAGGCCTCATTAATCAGGTTGTTCCAGCTTCTGAATTGCTTGATGCTGCATTGGCACTTGCTGCACGCATCACCGTGAATGGGCCGCTTGCAGTGCAAGCAACAAAGAAACTGATGCTTGATGAGATTGGCGACGGTAACCCTGCGCTTCTTGGTCAACTTCAGCGAACAGTGTTCAGCAGCGAAGACGCAAAAGAAGGCCCTCGTGCATTTGCTGAGAAGCGCGCTCCTAATTGGCAAGGCAAATAAGCCCTTTCTGACAAACCGGCTGGTTCTCCAGCGTTGCTAGTGTTCATTTCATGACAAAAGCAATTCTCACTAAAGACTCAATTGACCTTGGCATCGTTGTATGCGACGCTGATGCTTCCTTGGCTTTTTATCGCGACACATTAGGTTTCACATTCGAAGGTGAGATGCCAATGCCAGGCGGCGGAACGATGTACCGCGTATTGGCGGGAACAACATTGTTGAAATTGGTGAAAGCCAACAATGACCCTGCAAAGGCAGCAGGCGGTGGCATCACTGGTGCGTGTGGTTATCGCTACTTCACACTGAGTGTGAGCAACCTTGAAGAAATCACTACCGCATGCGGAACAGCTGGCTACAAAGTTGTTGTACCCCCGCGCGAAATTCGTGCAGGAATCAGTATTTCCATTGTGGAAGATCCTGATGGCAACTGGGTTGAGTTTCTTCAGTCCGCGTAGAGCGACATCACCGCTGCTCGTGTAGGTAATGACGGCACCGCGCCATGAACAGTTGCGGCAATTGCACCAGCAATAGAAGCAATTCGTGCAGCATGTTCAATAGTTTCACCACGTGCTAATTCAGCACATAGTGCGCCAACAAATGCGTCGCCTGCCCCGACAGTATCAATTGCATTAACGGGGTAGGGGGTTGCTGCAGTAGTTGAAGTGGCGTTAGATATCTCTGCACCGCGCTCGCCCAATGTAGTGACAACTGTTTTAACGCCGGCGCCGAGCAGGAATTGGGTGCCGCCTAATGCAGCTGACTCAGTTTCGTTTGGAACTACATAATCACAGAGCGATAAAAGTTCAATAGGAATTTCTGCTGCTGGTGCAGGGTTGAGAACCGTGATTGCATTTTGTGCCTTGGCAAATACCCGAGTAACCACATCTAACGGAATCTCTAATTGCGCGAGCAAGACTTTTGAAGAGGGAATAGTGATAGCGGTGTCTCCAACGTGCGCATTGGCCCCTGCCACTATGACAATGGTGTTCTCGCCCGATGCATCAACTGTGATGAAGGCACGACCAGTTGGGACATCGACAGTTACGATTTGCGAAGTGTCTATGCCTTCAGAATTGAGAAGATCGCGAAGCATTATTCCGGCACTGTCGTTTCCGACGCATCCGATGAATGCTGTGCGTGCTCCCATGCGTGCACACGCCACAGCTTGATTGAGGCCTTTGCCCCCAGCATGTTCCGCGTATGCAACTGCGCGAACAGTTTCTCCGGGCGAGGGGAGATGGGTGGTAGTGCTGACAAGGTCAAGGTTGCAACTTCCCACCACGACAACATCGAATTCAACCGAATCTCCCATCTATGAACTCTCGCATATCGGAACTAAGGTCTGCTACATGACGACAAAGTTAAAGATGATTGTTGACTGTGATCCGGGCCACGACGACGCAATGGCGTTGGTGGTTGCTGCCAGACACGCTGATTTGCTGGGAGTCACAACTGTTGCGGGCAACGCCCCTTTGTCTTCAACCACTCGTAATGCTCGCATTGTTCTTGATCTGATTGGTTCACAAGTGCCAGTTCATTCAGGTGCAACTAGGCCACTGGTGGCGCCGCCACATGATGCTTCTCATGTTCATGGAAAGAGTGGACTTGATGGTGCTGACTTGCCTGAACCTTCGCGCGGCCCTGACAGTGAGAACGCCGTGGACTTCATTATTGAAACATGCAGAGCAACAGAGGGTGTGTGGTTGGTGCCTATTGGCCCGCTAACGAATATTGCGTTGGCACTTCGTGCAGCACCTGATCTTGGTTCTCGGATAGCTGGCATTTCGTTAATGGGAGGCGGAACGTTTGGCAATGTGTCTGCTGCTGCGGAATTCAACTTATGGGCAGACCCAGAAGCTGCAGACATTGTGTTTCGATTTGGCGGGAAACTGATGATGAGCGGACTTGACGTCACGCATCAGTTGCAAGCCACGCCAGAACGCCTTGCTGCTATTCGATCGATTCCCGGGCAATTGCCGAATGTGCTTGCAGATTTGTTGGCGTTCTATTCGAAGTCATATATCAACCATCATCTCAATATGACCGGAGCGGCGGTGCATGACCCGTGTGCAGTTTTATCTCTAACGCACCCCCAGTTATTCACTATTGCGCCACATCGTGTTGATATCGAGCTGCGTGGAGAACACACCCGCGGAATGACAATGATTGATAGGCGGCAATACAAGACTCCGACGGCTCCAAATTGTGATGTTGTATGGAATGTAGACGCAGCGCCAGCATTCGACGTGTTGATAGAGGCCATTAACCACTTTGCTTGACTACGCTGATGGAATGCGTCGTAACCCACTTTTGGCAATCTTTACCACTGTCTTTATTGATCTAGTCGGTTTCGGAATTCTCATTCCGGTATTTCCACTTCTCATTGGTATTGGTTCACCTTTTCGAGTAACTCCAGAGTCATGGTCATTTACTAAAGGCTTAATCATGCTCGGCTGGTTGCAGGCCATTTATCCTTTCTGTACTTTCATTGCGTCTCCCATTCTTGGGCAGTTGTCAGACCGATATGGACGTCGCCCGGTGTTGGCGCTTTCAATTTTTGGAACGTCCATTGGGTACGTGTTGTTCGCCATTGGAATCATGACAGCGAACATTCCGCTGTTGTTTGCCGGGCGTGCACTTGATGGATTCACTGGTGGCAACTTGGCAGTAGCAAACGCTGCAATCGGCGACATCAGCACTAACGAGAATCGCGCGAAGAACTTTGGTGCACTCGGCGCTGCATTTGGTCTTGGATTTATTGTTGGGCCATACCTTGGTGGAAAATTGAGTTCACCTGATGTCAGTTTCTATGGGCTCTTTGATACACCGAGTTGGTTTGGGGCAACAACACCGTTCTGGTTTGCTGCAATTCTTGCCATGTTGAACTGTGTTGCGGTACTGACAACCTTCCCAGAGACCTTGAAAGAGAAGTTCCACGCGGGCAAGTTGAATGCGTTCCAGGCCGTCTCTAATGTTGTTGTTGGATTCAAATCTGAACGACTTCGCTCGATTCTGATTTCCGGCTTCTTGTTCAGTGCTGGGTTCACCTTCTTCACCACATTCTTTGGTATTTACCTTCGTAACAACTTCAATTTTGGTCCGTCTAAAACAGGTGACTATTTCGCAATCGTGGGTCTGTTCATTGCTGTCTCGCAAGCCGTGTTGGTTGCGCGGGTTTCAAAGAAGTTGTCGGATTACTCGGTTCTTCGATTCAGTCTGTTTGGTAATGCGGCAATGATGATGCTGTACTTTGCAGTTCCCACGTCGTTCTCATTCGGTCTGTACCTAGTGATTCCGCTCTTCACGGCTTTTAATGGCCTCACAATGGCAAACATGACCAGCCTCATTAGTCGATCTGCTGAGCCAGGTCAGCAAGGCCAAGCCATGGGTATTTACTCAAGCGTGCAGAGCCTCGCACAAGTACCTGCCTCAATCTTGGTGGGTTACATCACTACAAGCATCACTTCAAGCCAACCACTGGTCGTTGCTTCAGTGTGTATTGCACTTGGTGGTCTGTTCTTCGTATTTCTCTTCAAACCGACGTATGTCTCATCTTCGGTGGGTGCCCCGACTGGAGCCCCTAGCCACTAATAGTCACCTGTTTTCGCGAGTTCATTGCATTCTTGCCGGCTTGTAATTGGAGGGTTCGCCCTCGCTTACAATTTGGTGAAAAAGGGAGACGATCATGGCATCGCAACAAGTATTTCCACTCCGCATTAGAGGCGTACATGGTTCGCCCTACTCATTGAAGATGCGCGCCGTGTTGCGCTATCGCCAGATTCCTTTCAAGTGGGTGCCGCAGGGTTCTAAATGGGATGACCTGCCTCCGTTCCCACTTATTCCTGCAATTGCATTCCCCGACGCAACTGGTGCGTACACCGACACAATGATCGACTCGAGCCCGCTCATCATGCGTCTCGAGGGAATGTATTCAGAGCGGAGTCTTGTGCCGACCGATGCAGTTGTTGCATTCATTGATTACTTGCTTGAGGACTACGCCGATGAGTGGGTCACAAAGCAGATGTATCACTATCGCTGGTATTACAGCGACGCTATTGATAAGGCTGGAAAGCTATTGCCGCTCGATGGCGACCAACAAATGCCCGTCGAAGCATTGTCGCGCTTTACCAACTACATCACAGAGCGTCAAATAGGTAGGCGTGCGCTTGTGGGTTCAACCGAAGAGAACAAGCCTGCTATTGAAGAGTCTTTCTATCGATTGCTCGACATGATGCAAGCTCATCTTGAAGTTGCACCGTTTCTTTTAGGTGATCGACCAGGACGTGGAGATCTTGCTCTGTACGGACAAATGACTGAGTTGTTGCGCTGGGATCCTGAATCAGTACGTATTGGTATTGAACGTGCACCGCGCATGGTGAACTGGGTTGAACGCGCTGATGACTTGTCATGGTGGGATGTTGACGGTGACAAGGGTTGGGTTACTCGTGATGCAATTCATCCGACGACTCTTGCATTGCTGCCAGAGATTGGCCTTACCTATGCGCCGTTCTTGCTAGCTAACGAAGCTGCGATGGAAGCAGGGGCAGAGACTTTCTCATGTGTCATTGATGGTCATCCGTATAGCCAGGGAACATTTGTGTATCAGCGCAAGTGCTTGAAGTGGATTCGCGAAGAATACGCAAAGCTTTCTGCAGATGATCGACGCGCAGTTGATGCTTTGTTGGCAGGTTCTGGTTGCGAGATTCTGTTCACATCATGAGTACGTCTACTGTCACGCTGTTTGGTCATTGGATCTGTCCATTTTCCGTGCGCGTCGAGTTTGCCCTTGCTCAACGCGGTATCGATTACACGGTTGTTGATGTTCCGCCGCGTGCTGTACGCCCCAAAGGCTTCGTGGTGCCAGAGGAATTCATTGCACATAGTCCGAAACTTGAAGTGCCGATGGTGAAAATTGATGGGGAATACCTTGCTGATTCCATTCCCATTCTTGAATGGTTAGAAGAGAAATTCTCTGACTCGTCGTTGTTGCCTACTGATGATGCGGGGCAAGCGATAGTGCGTGAACGTGTCGAGTGGTTGAACAAGTACGTATACCGGCCCATGATTGGTGTGTATTACGGAACTGACCCTGCATTGATTCAGGAATCAAGCGCCGCTTTCATGAAGGCAATGGAAACTGTTGATCAGTGGCTACAGACTTCACCGTGGCTGGCAGGAGAAACCCCATCACTTGCTGAAGCAATCATGGCCGGCGTGTACACGCGACTTGATGGTTTGCGTCAGTTAGGTCTGACTGGTGAGCTTCCTGCATCAGTGCAACAGCATCTCGAACGTTGCACTCAACTTGCCGGATGGCAAAAAGTGGAATGGTCAGTGGATCAAACAACTGATTTTGTTGGTCGTTTCCTTAAGTTCCGTGAGATACAGAACTCAAGCAAAAACTAAATCTGAAGTATCGTGGTCGCGTGGCCACGAATGTAAAGATGAAGAAAGAGTTGTCAGAACTCTGGAAGATCAGAGAATTTCGTCATCTTCTCGTTGCTCGGGTAATCAGTAACTTCGGTAACGGAATTACCCCAATTGCTCTTGCCTTCGGGGTGTTGTCACTTCCAGGCGCCGATGCAGGTTCATTAAGTCTTGTCACCACCGCAAACATGATCCCATTGGTGCTGTTTATGTTGATTGGTGGAGTAGCTGCAGACAGGTTTGGTCGAACTCATCTAGTTGGGGTTACTGACATCATCGGCAGCGTTTTTGTTGCAATCAGTGCATTTGCATTTATCTCAGGGCATGCCTCTATCCCTCTGTTGTGTTTCAACGGTTTTGTCTTTGGAGTCCTTAATGCGCTGTGGTATCCGGCATTCAGCGGCATCATGCCCCTTATTGTTCCGAACCCTTTGTTGCAGGCAGCCAACTCTTTGGTTGGCATAGGTGCAAATTTAGGTTTCACACTTGGTGCCAGTGTTGCTGGCATTGTTGTCTCAACTGCAGGCCCAGGGTGGGGGCTTCTGATTGATGCAGGAACTTTTTTGATTGCAGGTGTTCTGGTGTATCGAATGAAAGTTCCGAACAGCACGCCTCTTGCTGAAGGGGAGAAGCGCGAGTCAATTTTTTTGCAATTGCGAGAAGGCTGGTTTGAATTCTCATCACGCAAATGGATTGTGTATGTCGTTGTCGGCTCTTCAGTTTTCTATTTGGGCTTCGAGGGATTCCTTGGGGTGTTAGCGCCGGTTCAAATAAAGGAAGCGATGGGTGGCGCCAAAGACATGGGCATCATGATGTTTGGGTTCGGTGTCGGAGCAATATTGGGCACTGTGTTCGCATTGAAGCTTCGACCACGCCGGCCACTTCTGTTGGGGCTAGGGGTATTGCCTATTGCAGCTCTCTGGGCGTTTGCCCTTGCTGTTCCTTTGCCGTTGTGGGTGCTATTCATCACTGCATTAGGAACTGGCATCGGAATGGATTTGATGTATGCGAATTGGATGACCACTCTTCAAACGCATGTTCCAGACGAAGCGTTGTCTCGCGTGAGTTCCTATGACGCTTTTGGTTCAATGGTGTTTGCGCCCATCGGTCTGTTCTTGGCCGGACCCTTTACTCATCTTGTGGGCGCACGAACAGCGTTAGTGACAGTGGGCGTGATTATTGCTCTTGCAACGTCGTTGCCTCTTCTTTCAAAAGAAGTGCGACAAATTGAACGTATAGACGTTTAGGCGCGAACTAGTCGACCTGGGCGAGCGCCCGTGTCAACACCGTTACGACGAGTAACGGCACCATTCACAATTGTTACTACGTAGCCATCGGCTGATTGTAAAAGTCGGCGGCCACCAGCGGGCAAGTCGTTTTCTGCGTGCGGTGCGTTCAGTCGTAAGTTCTTAAAGTCGATGACATTGATGTCTGCGCGCATACCTTCTGCCACTTGACCGCGATCTGAAAGGCCAATCACTTCGGCAGTAGCAGTGGTTTGAATGCGAACTGCTTCTTCAATACTGAGTTTTGGTCCACGTTCACGGTCGCGTGCCCAGTGAGTCAATAGGTAGGTAGGTATTGATGCATCACAGATCATGCGGACATGAGCGCCACCATCGCTGAGGCCGTTAATGGCTGCTGGATGAGTGAGCATCTCGTAAATGACATCGTGGTTTTCACCGACGTAGTTCAAGGTGGGGAACATCAGAGATGCAGTGCCACCATTTCCATTAAGCAAGTCGTATGCCATCTCGAACGTTGACACTCCTGCTGCGTCTGCGAGCGCCTTGACTGACATTGCCGGAGTTGGTTCGTAATCAACGTTGTCGCCCATGGCGTATACAAGGTGGGGAATCATGCCGAGTGCAGTAGCGAGGCCATCAAACTGCACAGCGGTATTTACCGGCTCATCTGGCTCTGACAAAATTTGTGCTCGAACCGATGGCTTTGCCAACTCGGTACGTAATTCAGCAAGTGATAATGATGCCGCAAGAGAAATAAATGTTGGACGCTTTGCGAACGGGTGGTACCCGGCCCAGCACACCATCATTCCGAAAGGTCGAGCTGCTACTTGTGGACGAAGGTATCCGCCCTTGTCCATGATCATTGATGAATAGTCGAGTGCTTGCTTCCATGTGTCTGGCATGGTGGCGTATTGCAGTAACAGGTACGTGACTTTCAAATCAGTACGCAATGCGAGGTCACCCATCCACTGCAGTTCTTCAGTCATTCCCATGGTCGGTTGGCCGGCACCATCAGGCAGTACCTCGGGAGCAATTTCGAAAATTCCACCGCCACCTGCGATCAATGCGTCAGCTAGTGCATTCAGTTCTTCACTGCTTGCAAATGTTCCGGGAACTGGTTGACCATCTTTCGCCTTGTGTCCCATGGTGCGGCTGGTTGAGAAACCAACGGCTCCGGCCTCGCGTGCCTCGCGCACGATGGCTGCCATTTCCGCGATGTCTTGCGGAGTTGCGTCTTCGTTGCGTGCACCACGGTCACCCATTACGTAGCCGCGCACAGCACCATGAGGAACGTATGCAGCAATATCCATGGAGTAGTTCCGTGAATCGATGGCGTCTAGGTATTCAGGGAATGTTTCCCATTCCCAATTGATGCCTTCATGAAGTGCGGTGCCTGGAATATCTTCCACGCCTTCCATTAACTGCACTAGCCACTCTTCACGACCCGGTCGAACCGGCGCAAAACCGACGCCACAGTTACCCACAACAACGGTGGTGACGCCGTGACCACTTGATGGTTCAAGCAAAGTATCCCAACTGATTTGGCCGTCGTAATGAGTATGAATATCAATGAAGCCAGGAGTGACAAGTTTTCCAGTGGCATCAATTTCTTCTGCAGCTTCACCGACGATGGTGGCAGCAACTTGCACAATGCGGCCGTTTGTTACAGCAACATCAGCGACTCGTGCTGGCGCACCAGTGCCATCAACAACTGTGCCCCCGCGAATAAGTAGATCGAACATCAGAACCCCCGTTCGTTGCTCAGCATAGTGGGGTGGGCTTGCGCGATTGTTAGGCAGCCCGACGCCAAGTTGGACTGGTCACCTGAGAGGGACGGGAACCTACAATATGGCTAAGCCAATCGAGGAGGCCCCCATGACTCAGGCAGACACAATCAACGCCCCAACCCCAGGGAAAACCGAACACGTAGACGTTCTTATTGTTGGTGCTGGAATCTCTGGCATCGGTTCCGCGTATCACTTGCAAGATCAAGCTCCGGGCAA
>CAMDVC010000034.1 GCA_945878785.1 Bifidobacterium breve
CTTGGCCTCCAGTTTCACCCCGAGGCATCAGAAACGATTGTCCGATTGTGGATGACGGGGGAAGGGGGCGACGAAATAGCTGCCCTTGGAATTACCCCTGATGAAATGATTGAGGAGACGAGTTCGCGAGTGGTTGATGCCGAACAGAGGTGCGATGAATTGGTTGCGTGGTTTTTAGAAAATATCGCACAAAGGCACATGGCATAACTGGGCGGTGGCCCAGTGGGAAGTTGGGGCGATAGTGAGTCCCCGTAGTAGTTTTGAGTGCGATGTCCCCCTTCTTACGGTCCTATCTCACAGTTGTGTGGTTTGGACTGGCTTCCTTTCTCGTTGCCGGTTTGCTGCTTGGTATTTCGGCACTCATTCGACCGAATAACCCGAATGCGGAAAAACTGCTCACCTATGAAAGTGGTGTAGATCCAGTTGGGGACGGTTGGTCACAAAGCCAAATTCGCTATTACGTCTTTGCTCTGTTATTCGTCATCTTTGATGTTGAAGCAGTCTTTATTTTCCCGTGGGCTACTCAACTCGAGCGGTACGGAATGTTTGGCCTTGTAGAGATGGGCATTTTTGTCGCCATCTTGCTACTAGGTCTCGTCTATGCGTGGCGCAAAGGCGTCCTTCGCTGGGTCTAGGAACAAGGGTTTTATTATGGGTCTTGTAGATCGTGGTCGGTTGGGCAAACCGCTAACACAACTTTTTAACCTCGGCCGTTCGTACAGCCTTTGGGTGTACCAATGGGGCCTTGCGTGCTGCGCAATTGAAATGGGTGCAGCGTTTGGTTCGCCGCGTTACGACGTCATGCGTCTCGGAGTTATTCCTCTTCCTGCATCTCCACGCCAAGCAGACCTTGTTGTTATTTCCGGAACTGTTACAGACAAAATGGCACCAGCTATCAAGCGTTTGTATGAGCAAATGCCTGAACCGAAGTACGTCATTTCAATGGGTTCGTGTGCCAACTGCGGCGGACCGTACTGGGACAGCTATTCAGTAACAAAGGGAATTGATCAAATCATTCCTGTTGATGTGTACATCCCTGGTTGTCCTCCACGTCCTGAAGCATTGCTCGAAGGAATTGTGTTGCTACAACAACGCATTAAGCACGAAGACATGGGCGCTCGCTGGCGTGGTGAAGGTACAAAGTCAATGTACGTCGATGGTGAGTCTGCAGAAAAGGGAGGTATCCCCGTTGTCGTCAACAACTGATACCCCAACTGAAACACCACGCGATGACGTGCGCGATGCAGAGATTGCTCGCGTGTGCGCAGCGCTCGGCAGTGCTGTCGTTGATTCACTCGTTAAGCCAAACGATGACATGTGGATTCGTGTCACTGCAGATGCATGGCGCTCAACCGGCGAAACTTTAAAGAGCCTCGGTTATACGTATTTCGGATTCATCTCAGCAATTGACTGGTTGCCTTCTCCGTACGGTCGTGGCGAAGATGACCCAACTGCGCCGCCAGTCGAGCGCAGCATGGTTATCAAACAGGGCTACGCAGGTGGCGACACCCGTTTTCAGGTGATCGCGCGTCTCGTGCAGCCGTTCACCACACTTGGCATCAACATCAAAGTAGATGTTGATGATTCTCTCATGGCTATTGATTCATGGTCGCAAGTCTTTGCTGGTGCAAACTGGCATGAGCGCGAAACACATGAGATGTTCGGCATTGGTTTTAATGGCCATCCTGATCTGCGCAATATGTACTTGCCGACAGATTTTGAAGGGCACCCAATGCGTAAAGATTTCCCACTGCTTGCACGCATGGTGAAACCATGGCCCGGAATTGTTGATGTCGAGCCACTTCCTGGTGATGACAGTGAAGAGGAAGGTGACGCATCATGAGTCTTCTTGGCGATCGTCAACAACTGGCGTACATCGCAGCGCAAGCTGCAGATGCACGTGTCAACGTAGAACTTGAAACAGAGGGCATGACCCTCAATATTGGGCCACAACATCCAGCCACACATGGAACTTTGCGAATCATTGCTCGTCTTGATGGTGAACAAGTTCTTTGGGCAGACCCATCGTGCGGTTACATGCATCGTGGTTATGAAAAACTCACTGAAGTTCGTTCATATCCACAAGTCACTGCATTGGTAAACCGCATTGACTGGCTCGGATCATTCGCAAACGAAGTTCCGTTCATTCTTGCAGCTGAAAAATTGATGGGTGTTGAAGCACCATCACGTGCACAGCACATTCGCACCATCTTGTTTGAGTTGTCACGAATTGCAAACGTCACGTTGTTCCTCGGAGACCTTGGCGTGCAGCTTGGTGCCGTTACGCCAGTGTTCTTCGCGTTCCGCGACCGTGAATATGTTCTGAACCTCATTGAAGGTGCAACTGGTGGACGTTTCCATCCAAACTTTGACCGCATCGGCGGATTGAAAGATGATCTTCCTGCAGGCTTCATTGACGAGACTCGCAATGTCATGAAGAAGCTTCGTGGCTTCTGTGACCAAATCGAAGACTTGTTGTTTGGTAACGAAATCTTCCAATCACGTACACGTGGCATTGGTGTGATTCCGAAAGATGTTGCATTGCAGTACGGAATGTCTGGTGCAAACTTGCGTGCAAGTGGAGTTGACTGGGATCTTCGTCGTGACCAGAAATTGCCTCTTGCGTACGACAAGGTTGATTGGAAAGTCATCACTCACCCAGATGGCGACTCGTTCGCACGTTGCTGGGTTCGTCTGCAAGAAGTTCGTGAATCAACACGCATCGTTGATCAACTCCTTGACACAAGTCCTGCAGGCCCAATCATGGCCAAGGTGCCAAAGATCATCAAGGTTCCTGAAGGCGAAGCATGGGTCTCAACGGAGAATCCTCTTGGCGAAATGGGCTACTACGTCGTTTCACAAGGAGACATGGGGCCATTCCGCGTAAAGATTCGTAGCGCGTCATTCAACAACATCTCTATTACGCCGTGGCTGTTGAAGGGTGTCTATGTTCCAGACATCATCACCATTCTTGCTTCGTTGTATTTCATTCTCGGTGACATTGACCGCTGATGAATCTGGCGACTCTTCTTTCTGCTGATCTGCCGTATTGGGCACAATCACTTCTTCGCGTTCTGGGTGGGCTTGTAGCTGTTCTTCTTCCAGCCGGAACAGTGGTGTATTTGTTCCTGTTCAAGATGATGTCATTCATGCAGTCACGTCTTGGACCAATGGAAGCTGGTCCACAAGGTTCGATGCAGCTGTTCGCCGAAGTGGGCAAGTGGTTGCAAAAAGAAGACATCTATCCAGCGCGTGCTGACAAGTTCATCTTCAAATTGGCTCCGCTGATTGTTTTGGCGAGCACATTCCTTTTAGTTGTTGTGGTGCCGTTCGGCCCTGATGCATTGTTTACAGACTTTGAGACCGGAGTGTTTTATGCACTTGCTGTTTCATCGGTATCGGTTCTCGGAATTTTGATTGCTGGTTGGGCTAGTGCTAATAAGTACTCGCTACTTGGTGGTCTGCGCGCTGCTGGTCAGCTCATCGCATATGAACTTCCGATGGTTCTGGCAGTTGTTGGTGTTGTCATTCAGGCAGGCACCATGAATCTTCAGCAAATCGTGGTTGCACAAAATGCAGGCTCAATGTTCGGGTTCAGCAGCCTTGGTAATCCGTATGTCATTACGCAGTTCGTTGGCTTCATCGTGTTCATGATTGCGGTGCAAGCTGAACTTACTCAGACTCCGTTTGACATGCCGATCGCAGAATCTGAACTCGTGTCGGGTTACATGACTGAATACTCTGGCTTTCGATTCCTTATTTTCTTCATTGGTGAATTCGCCACTGCTGGCGTGTTCTCCATGATTGCTTCCATTCTCTTCCTTGGTGGTTGGGCAGTGCCATTCTCGTGGTTCGGTTGGACAACCATCGACAGCATTGACAACTGGATGAATATTGTCGGACCACTTATCTTGTTCACCAAGATGATCGCAGTCGTCTTCTTCATCATGTGGATTCGCTTCTCGTACCCACGTTTCCGCGAAGATCAACTGCAGAAGTTTGCTTGGAAAGTTCTCATCCCTGTGTCGCTTGCGAACATCATGGTCACAGCAATTTTGAAGGTGGCGCTCTAATGCCAAAAGTTCCTGGTCTCGTAAAAGGTCTTGGTGTCACATTTGGCACCATGATGAAAACCTTTAAAGACGGTTCAAACACAGTTCAATACCCACATGTAAAGGAAACGCCTCCGATTCGTGCACGCGGCGTCATCGCACTTCATGAAGGTAACTGCACCTCCTGCATGTTGTGTGTTCGTTCATGTCCTGACTGGTGCATTTACATTGAAGGCCACAAAGAGATGGCGCCACCGCGTCGCGCTGGTGGAGCTGCTCGCAAAGTCAATAAACTTGACCGCTTCGACATTGACTACGCATTATGCATGTACTGCGGTATCTGTGTTGATGTGTGTCCATTTGACGCCTTGTTCTGGAGCCCGGAGTATGAATACTCAGAGCCTCGTATTGCAGATCTCTTGCATGACAAAACAAAACTCGGCGAGTGGATGGAAACAGTTCCTGAAGCACCGGAACTTGAAGCAGGCGCAGACAAGAAGGGCAAAAAATAATGTTCGCGTCTGATGTCCTCGTTGCTCAAAACATCGGTTTTGCACTTATCGCCTTAATCATGGTTTACGGCGCCTTGCGTGTCGTTACCACCAGCAATGTTGTTCACGCCGCGTTGTGGCTGGTTGTTGTCCTTGCCGGTGCAGCAGCGCAGTACATTTTGCTCGCAGCTGAGTTTGTCGCCATCACTCAAGTCCTTGTCTATATAGGTGCTGTAATGGTGCTGTTCTTGTTCGGAACAATGTTGACTCGTGCTCGCATTGGTGCGGAATCTGATTTGAACAATAAGAATTGGTTTTTTGGAATTCCTGTTGCTCTCGCCCTATTCGTTGCATTGGCAGTAGCGCTCGACAGCGGATTCGGTAGTCAGAAAATGCCGGCGGATGCAGCAGTGGCAACTACTCAAGAAATTTCTGACCAAATCTTTGGCCCATACCTCTTGCCGTTCTGGGCCTTGTCGTTCGTACTTCTCGCAGCTGTTGTCGGAGCCATTGTTCTCGCGAGGAGGGACTAACCATGTTTGTAAATCAGTTCCTCATCCTTGCCGCTGTTCTGTTCTGCATTGGCGTCTATGGCGTCATCGCTCGCAAGAACGCTGTTCTTGTACTCATGTCAATCGAGCTCATATTGAACTCGGTCAATATCAACCTGTTGGCCTTCTCTATGCGTAATGGCTCACTTGATGGCCACACCTTCGCTTTATACATCATCGCGATTGCCGCTGCCGAAGTTGGTGTGGGGCTTGCAATGGTTCTCCTTATGTATCGCAATCGTCGTTCTATTGACCTTGATGAACTCTCAGAGATGAAGGGCTGATCCGATGTTCGCTGAAGCCACAGAAACTGCAACAGAAGTAGTACTGAGTTCGGGGTGGTTCCTGGAGCATGCGTGGGTCATCCCTGTTATTCCTGCATTGTCCTTTTTCCTCATTATTTTCTTCGGAAAGCGCATGCCAAAGAAGGGAAGTGAATTCGGCGTTGCTTCCATGTTTGGTGCGTTGGTCTTTGCAGGTGGTGCCGCATACCAATGGATTCAGCGAGTCAATGGTGCTCCTGAAGGAGCTTTTATTTCTCCCGTTGTCAAGACATGGACATGGTGGCAAAACAGTGGAGTCTCGTTTGGCATTGGTCAACACGTTGATGGACTTACCGTCGCAATTCTCTTGGTCGTTGCGTTCATCTCCACTTTGGTGCAGATCTACTCACTTGAATATCTGCGCGGAGATCGCCGCTACACACACTTCTTTGCTTCACTAACTTTGTTCTCAGCCGGAATGCTCAACATGGTTGTTGCGGAAAACATGATTCAACTCATCTTGGGTTGGGAAATCATGGGTCTGTGCTCGTTCCTTCTTATTGGTCACTGGTGGGAAGAAGGTGCAAACAGCCGCGCTGCCCTAAAAGCGTTCTTCACCACACGTACTGGCGACATTGGCCTTCTCACTGGTACGGCCATCCTGTTCTTCTCGGCTAATGAATGGACCACCAAGACCCTTGGTGTTTCTGGTTTCTCAATTCGTGGACTGTCATCGTGGGCATTGTCGGGTGACCCTGGCCATGCTGCGATCACCATGGGCGCGATAGCGCTCTTTATTGCAGCAATCGGCAAGAGCGGTCAGTTCCCATTGCACACATGGTTGCCGGACGCTATGGCTGGTCCAACCCCGGTTAGTTCGCTTTTGCATTCATCCACCATGGTTGTTGCTGGTGTATTCCTCGTTGCCCGTGTGTACCCAGTGTTTTTCAAGGGCATGGAAATCCTTGGTGGTAGCGCCAACTTCATCGTTGTAATCGGTGGTATCACCATT
Source organism: Bifidobacterium breve (assembly GCA_945878785.1). Classification (GTDB taxonomy): domain Bacteria; phylum Actinomycetota; class Acidimicrobiia; order Acidimicrobiales; family Ilumatobacteraceae; genus UBA2093. The sequence continues at coordinate 6,370 of CAMDVC010000034.1, forward strand.
GTTATTGCGGCACTGCTTGCGTTTGTGCAGACAGACATCAAGAAGGTTCTTGCCTATTCAACAGTTAGCCAACTTGGTTACATGATGATGGGTCTTGGTGCTGGTGCATGGCTACCAGCCGTCTTCCACATCTTCACGCACGCGTTCTTCAAGGCATGTTTGTTCCTTGGTGCCGGGTCAATAAGCCACAGCTCTTCTCATCATTCGTTCGAAATGAAGAAGGACATGGGTGGGCTTCGTAAGTTCATGCCAATCACTTTCGGCACCTGGGTTATTTCGACTCTTGCTCTCTGCGGAGTGTTCCCATTCTCTGGTTTCTTTTCGAAAGATGAAATCATCGACAACGTTGGTCACAATGGCTACAACGTGTTCATGTATGTCGGACTTGCGGGTGCTTTCCTTACTGCTGCGTACATGACGCGCGCAACGTATCTCACCTTCTTTGGCCAGCCCCGTGGTGCATCTGCTGGCGAGCATCATGAAGAAGAGAGCCACGACTCGCACGCTGCTCATGATGATCATGCAGATCATGGTCATGACGCTCATGACTCTCACGATGCGCACGCATCACAGGGACCTCATGAATCTGGTTGGCTCATCACTGTTCCACTGATTATCTTGGCCACACTTGCTCTGAGCTCTGGCTTCTTGAATGCACTGCCATTTGGCGAAAAGTTTGAAAACTTCAAGAAGTGGGTTGAGCCAAGCGCCGAAGTCATCAACCCAACAGGCATCGCGTATGTCGTTGGCGGTATTGGTGAAGCTCGCATTGCATCAGAAACTCCGTCAGAAGAATCTGGACACTCAAAATCACCATGTGGAACAGAGACTCCAGAACAAGGCGTATGCGCAGCCCCACAACTGAACCATGCACCGTTCAAGTGGTCTAAGGCTGCAATGTCAATGCTGATTGTTCTCGCCGGTTTCCTTCTCAGTTTGTTCGTGTGTATCCAGTTGTACGAAAAGAAGAACAAGAAATTTGTAGGCCTCACAGAGCGCAACAAAGTATTGGGCTTTGGATACAAGCTTCTTGTTAACAAGTACTACCTCGACGTGTTGTACGAAAAAATCATTGTTCGTTCGATTGCGCATCCAATTTCAGCCGCTGTGTACTGGTTCAACCAAAAAGTTCTTGATGGCGTAGTTAATGGAGCAGGCACAACAGCAAAGGGAATTGCTGGTTGGGTGTATCGCAACATCGATCAACGCGTGGTCGATGGCGCAGTGAATGGCACAGGCAGTGTTGCCCAAGGTGCCGGAAGCGCTCTACGGCCTGTTCAGTCCGGAAAAGTCAATCAATATGGGGCGTTGTTGTTCGGCGCAGCCGCTATCGGCGCCCTCGTACTCGTCATCGTAAATACCTAGGGAGCTACCGCAATGGAAGTCATAAGCAACCACAACTGGGCACTGACAGTCGGCACATTCTTGCCGCTTGTCGGAGTCCTCATCATGCTGTTCATACCGAAAGCTGAAGAGGCACTGATTAAGTCAGTCGCTATCGCAACAGCAATCGCCACACTCGCTGTGGGTATTTACACAATGGTCCAGTTCGACTTTGGCAATGCCGGCGCCATGCAGTTCGTGGCAGAACACGACTGGATCTCAGTCATCAAATCGTCCTATTACATCGGAATCGATGGCATCAGTCTTCCGCTGTACCTCTTGTCAATGGTGATCACCGTTCTCGTCATGATTTATTCATGGGATCACGTGCCGTCACCAGGCAACCCAAAGGCGTTCTTCATCTTGATGTTGATTCTGCAGACCGGTATGGCCGGAACATTCATTGCGCGTGACCTCATCTTGTTCTTCGTGTTCTTTGAACTCGTGCTCTTGCCGATGTACTTCATGATTGGCGTCTGGGGTGGCGAAAATCGTCAGTACGCATCGCTCAAGTTCTTTTTGTACACCATGTTCGGATCAGCTCTCATGTTGGTTGCGTTCCTCGCACTGTTCTTCAAAACTGGTGCTGAGAGCTTCTCTATTCCGTTCCTCATTGAGGAAGGTATGAACATTTCACGCACCACTCAAATTTGGATCTTCGCCGGAATGTTCGTCGGTTTTGCAGTCAAGGTTCCGATGTTCCCGTTCCACACTTGGTTGCCAGATGCGCATACGCAAGCGCCAACTCAAGGTTCAGTCATCCTTGCTGCAGTGTTGTTGAAATTGGGTACATACGGTTTTGTGCGTATTGCAATTCCAGTACTTCCAGAAGCAGCAAAAGCATGGGCTCCGTATATCGGCGGTCTTGCAGTAATCGGAATTATCTATGGTTCTCTCGGTTGTCTTGCACAAACTGACATGAAGCGACTGATTGCGTTCTCGTCTGTTGCGCACATGGGCTTCGTGATGCTCGGTATTTCAACCCTCACTTCATTCGGTATGAATGCTGCGATGTTCGGAATGGTTGCTCATGGTCTCATCACCGGCATGTTGTTCTTTGTCGCTGGTTCTGTCAAAGAGCGTTACCACACACTTGAAATCAAGCGCATCTCTGGCATGTTGTTGCAGATGCCGAAACTCGGATGGATCCTCGGTTTCTGCGCAATGGCGTCGCTTGGTTTGCCAGGCCTTGCTGGTTTCTGGGGCGAGTTCCCTGCAATCTTGTCTGCATACCAACCAGCTCCAGGCCTATCCGTCAATGTGTTTCGCGCCTACATGGTGATTGCCGCTATCGGAACAGTCTTTGCTGCCGGCTACTTGCTGTGGCTCTTCCAGCGCATCGCATTTGGTGAACCAACTGCAGAGTTCGCTGCTGGTCATGGGCATGACGAAGACCTCCACGATGTCAACAAGTTTGAGTGGATCGCGTGGACCCCACTTCTCATCGCAATTGTTGTCTTTGGTGTGTACCCACAATTGATGTTCAAGGTTCTCGACCCAGCTGTGGGCGTTACCCTCAAGGCTTTCGGAGGCTGACCCGTGCTAAGCACAATCGCCACCGCTGCGTGGTCATCACCAACAATTGACTACCACGCACTAGCCCCCGAGATAATTCTTGGGGCCGGCATTGTGCTGCTCTTGTTGCTCGACTTGTTCTTGTCTGATTCTCGCAAATGGATGCTGACACCTGTTGCAAGCTTCACCTTGCTCGGCGCCTTCGTTCCTGTGCTCACACTGGCTTTAAGTAATGCAGGCACACGGGAAATGTTTGACGGTCGCTACGTGATTGATGATTTCAGTTTGGTGATGAAGGGCTTATTCCTGCTTTCCGGATACGTAGTTGTTCTTTTGGCTGCTGATTACATTCGTGAGGGCGACTATTACCAAGGTGAATTCTGGTTCTTGATGTTGTCGAGCCTGATGGGAATGGTCATGATGGCATCAAGTCGCGACCTCATATCAATTTTTGTTTCACTTGAATTCCTGTCAATTCCTGCGTACATGCTTGCTGCGTGGCGTAAGCGTGATTCACGAAGCAATGAGGCCGGTATTAAGTACTACTTATTGGGCGTCTTCGCCTCAGCAATCATGTTGTACGGCATGTCGTTGCTCTACGGAATCACGAACTCAACAAAGCTCACCGAAATTGGTGCTTCTCTTGGAAGCAACCTCACATCAATTCGCGCACTTGCGGTCTTCTTTGTGGTCATTGGTTTTGCATTCAAGATCTCTGCCGTGCCGTTTCACACGTGGGCGCCTGACACTTATCAAGGTGCACCAACTCCAGTAACCGCATTCTTGTCAGTTGCCTCAAAGGCAGCTGGTTTCGTTGCGCTTGTCACTGTGGTGTACGTCGGTTTCCCTGGCTCGCACGCCGTGTGGCAGCCAGTCTTTTGGATTCTCTCTGCAGCAACAATGACTCTCGGCAATGTCATGGCGTTGAAGCAAACGAGCATCGTTCGCATGTTGGCCTATTCATCAATCGCGCAGGGTGGTTTCATACTGATGCCACTGGCTGTTGCTGGTGAAACTGGTGTCGCAGAATCTGCACTACGCGCAGTCGTTACGTATCTCATTGTGTACGCAGCAACAAACCTCGGCGTCTTTGCTGTGGTTATGGTTGTCGCTCGCAAGACACGTAGTGGTGAAATTTCTTCGTACGGCGGATTGTTCTCCTATGCACCTGGCATCGCAACTCTGATGACAATCTTCATGGCATCACTTGCTGGTATTCCGCCATTTGGTGGTTGGTTCGGTAAGTTCGCAGCTTTCCAGTCGCTCGTGTCGGCCGGAACAACATGGGCGTATGTTCTTGCAATCATCGGTGGTGTGAACTCCGTAGTTGCGTTTGGTTACTACGGCAGCATCTTGCGTGAAATGTGGATGCGCCCAGTTCCAGACGGCGACACATCACCAGTTCCTGTGAAGTCCTCACTTGCTGTCGCGCTTGGTATCACTGGCATCGCGACATTGTTGTTGGGTGTCTTGCCTGGCATCGTGATTCACTTCGGTGATCTTGCCGGTCTCGCCGGTGCCTTCGGCCGCTGATTCCATTCGCGCTGCCATTGCAGCGTCACAGGGGAGCATTCCGTTCTCTTCCTTCATGGACCTCGCGCTGTATAGCGAACATGGTTTCTATTCCACAACTGGTCGTGCTGGCAGGCGTGGTGACTTCATAACTTCTGCTGAAGTTGGGCCGTTGTTCGGCACTGTGCTTGCACGAGCAATTGATGATGTGTGGAATCGACTCGGACAACCGGACAATTTTCAAATTGTAGAAGTGGGTGCTGGCCCCGGAACTCTTGCCCGTTCGATTCTTGCTGCACAACCAGAATGCCTAGAGCGCGGCGAATACATCACTATCGAAACCAGTGCACAACAACGAGCGCTTCACCCAGACGGTGTGACATCGATTGGTTCAATGCCATCGGTTATTGAAAACGGTGTGGTCATCGCAAATGAATTGCTCGACAATATTCCGTTTGAATTGTGGGTGTACGACGACGGGTGGCGAGAAGCGCACGTGATTGTCACTGGCGATACATTCTCAGAGATCTTGGTGAACTCGCCAGT
>CAMDVC010000035.1 GCA_945878785.1 Bifidobacterium breve
ACAGGTTGGCTTGCCAGTCGAATTCGGCGCTGTCCGTCAGTGTTCAATATTCAAGATGTATTCCCTGATGCGGCAGTTGAAACTGGCGCAATCACGAATGCACGCATCATTGCCGTGTCTCGATGGTTAGAGAGAGTTAGCTACCACCGATCTGATGCTGTAGTTGTGTTGTCAGAAGACTTACGCTCCAATGTGTTGGCAAAGATTGCACCAAAACATCAGCACACGGTGCATGTGATTCCGAACTTTGTTGATAGCGACCGAATCATGCCGCGTGACCGAATGACTTTGTATCGCGATGAATTACGAATCGGCTCAGAGCCGGTTGTTATGTATGCAGGCAACGTTGGTTACTCGCAATCACTTACCATGATGTTGCATGCTGCACGCTGCATGCCTGAAGTGACGTTTGTTATCAATGGCGATGGCGCTGCACGTGAAGAACTTGAACGCGATGCGGTCGGGCTTTCCAATGTTCGATTCTCTGGGTATCAACCTGCTGATCGGGTGGCTGAAGTTCTTGCCACTGCCGACGTACATGTGGTGCCATTGCGCGCTGGGCTCGGCGCAGTCAGTGTTCCGTCAAAGACATACAGCATTCTCGCTGCGGGCAGGCCCGTCGTTGCTGCTATCGACGCGGGCACAGAAGTAACGCGAATATTGGCTGAGAGCGGCGCCGGTGTCTCTGTGGCACCCGATGATCCAGTTGCCTTCACTGATGCAGTTCGTGCGATGGTGAATTCGGGCTCGGCAGCCACTGATGCAGGAGCGTGTGGCCGATTATGGGTCGAATCTCATGTGTCGCCGGCACGGGTTGCCAATTCATACCTGGATGTAATCGCCTCACTGGGCGTTCAGCAGGTAGCCTCAATCCTTCGTGGCTAGTGGTTCATCAGCAAAAAAGGTCGCCCGTCTCGCACAGAAGGGCAAAGGCAAGAAGGTGCGCTTTCAGGGAGGCACTCTTTTCCCGACCATCATGGCAGTCATCGTCATTGTCGGTACCGGCCTAATTTCTTATGCACGTCAAGCACCACCTGCAAGTGACGTCGCACCAACTACTTCTGATCGCTGGCACATTCCGTTTGGTATCTACCACTGCGATGCTTATCTGGCGGACCTCGCGATTGACAAGCAAAAAGCCGATACTGCTGATGAGAATTTTTCGAAGTACGGAGTTTTTAGCCGTGAAGACGGCGTTATTCGTTGGTACCCACAAATTGCATCTGCGGGCAAGAAAGCCAAGTTGGGCTTGTATCTCGACACCTATGGTGTTGAAGTAACAACAAAGGGCATTACGTTTCCTGCAGAGCAGAACAAAGGCGTGTCATACGCAGTCAGCAAAGACCAGTGCAAAGACAAGTCAGGCAAGTTAGTTGATGCGCAAGTGCAGGTCATTGCCTGGCCAAAAGCCGGCGAAGATGCCAACTCAAAGCGCTACATCACAGATTTTTCGAACGTCAGAATTTTGAGCGATGAAATGGCAATCGCCGTTGCGTACGTTGCTCCTGGCACACAGATTCCACTACCAGATTCAGCTGCGAAGTTGGCAGACATCGTGGCATCTGAATTTGGTGGAGGCACTACAACAACTGTTGCTGGCGCCACCACAACAACCACTGGCGGCTGATGCACGCTGTTGTTCTAGTCGGGGGTTTCGGAACTCGGCTGAGACCACTTACTCTCACTACGCCAAAACCGCTGTTACCAATAGCCAATGTGCGCCAATTAGAACATCTCATTGCTTCACTCGGTGCTGCTGGAGTAACCGAAGTTGTTTTGGCAATCGGATTCAAGCCGGAACCATTCTTTGAAGCATTTCCCGATGGTATGTGTGCAGGAATCTCATTGCATTACGCAGTTGAACCCGAACCTCTTGACACTGCGGGCGCGATTGCGTTTGCCGCCCGTCATGCTGGCGTGTCTGACACATTTATTGTGATGAACGGCGACATCATGTGTGACGTTGATCTGTCGACATTGGTGGCGTTTCATAAGAGTCAAGGCGCAGAAGGAACATTGCACCTCACACCGGTTGTTGACCCATCGCAATATGGGGTGGTCGAAACAGATGACAATGGGTGGGTGCAACGCTTTGTGGAAAAACCTGCTCCAGGTGAAACATCAAGCAATCTGGTAAATGCTGGCACCTACGTTTTAGAGCCGTCAGTCATTAGTCGCATTCCCGACGGGCAACGTCTTTCCATTGAACGTGTCGTATTCCCTGCAATGGTGGCGGACGGAACTCTTGCAGCAATGCCGACAGACGATTACTGGATCGACACTGGTCTTCCCAGCACATACTTACGCGCCAACCTTGATCTCATTGACGGAACACGTACGCGAATCTTGGCATCAGTCGGGCCACGAGCTCATGTGCATTCGTCAGCCTCAATTGCACATAGTGTCATTGGCGAAGCAGCGATTGTGGAAGAGGGATGCGTCATCATTGATTCAGTTGTTCTCCCTGGTGCGCACATAGGTGCTCGAGTTCGTCTCGAACGTTCCCTTGTCATGGGCAGTATTGGTGCTGAAGCATCGCTGATTGATTGTGTAGTTGGTGCTGATGCATATGTTGCACCATTTTCTCACCTAACTAACGCAAAAGTTCCTGATCCAGAAGCGGCTGTATAGCGATGGCATCTAAGAAGATTATGGTGTGCGGTGGCGCTGGTTTTATTGGCTCCCACCTTGTGGATCGCTTTATTGCAGAAGGTCATGAAGTTGAAGTTGTTGACAACTTGTCGAGTGGATCATTAACCAACTTGGCAGATGCCCGCAATGCAACAGGTCGATTTAAATTTCAGAACATTGGAATTGAATCTCGCGAGTTTTCAGAACTTGTGTCACTACGCAGACCGCAAATGATTATAAATCTTGCGACATTTTCTCCAGTGCAGGCGCACCTCAATGGTGCATTGTCGAGTTTGCAATTGTCGGTTTCTATTCTTGAAGCCGCACGCCTCGGAGGCGTCGGGAAAGTCGTTACTGCATTGCCAAGTGGCTTGTTGTACGGTGAAGTTGCAGTGCGAGATTTACCAATCAAAGAAGGTCACATCAACGACCCTCGTACCAGTGAAGAAGTGTTAGCTCGTGCAGCAGCTGACATTCACTCGGTGTATCGCGAACGACATGGTGTCGAATTCACTGTCCTTGCTATGGGAAATGTCTACGGACCTCGCCAAAGAGCAGCCGATGGGGTTGTCGCCTCATTTGTTGATGCGCTGGCAAATGGTCGAGCACCAATCGTTCACGGTAACGGAAAGCAAACACGTGATTTTATTTATATCGACGACACAGTTGATGCAATTGCACGCGCCACTGACCGCGCTGGTGGCTTAGTGGTGAATGTTGGGACTGGAATTGCAACATCCATTGCCGACTTGTGGTCGGTAATGGCTGGTGCCGCGTCGCCAGTACCCCGCACTAGTGCAGCACGCCCCAATGATTTGGCTCGACTGTCGTTATCGCCGGTACGTGCCCGCATTCAACTCGGGTGGTCGCCGTTTACATCGTTGAAAGACGGCCTCGCCACTTTGCGCTAACGAAACAGGTCTTCACTTGGCGGACGAACAATTTCGTCCATCGAGGAATCGCGAAACCACGAAGGGTCAGCGCCGCGAATAACAGCAACGGGCACGCCATTTGACTTGCCCATGACTAATTCACCGGTACTTGCTAATTCGTCTGCAACACAGACTTCTGTCACTTGCATCATTCTGCCAAGTGCGTCTTCGGTGCCTCGTAGGTCAACTACGGCGGCAATACCAGCAACGCCGATTGCAACGTCAGTGAGGCCTTTGCGCCATGGGCGACCAAAGGTATCGCTCACGATGACACCCACTGTGACGCCAAGTTTTGCACGCACTATGTCTCTGATGCGTCGCGCAGAGCGATCACTATCAAGAGGAAGAAGTGCTGCGTAGCCGCGTTCAACGTTTGACAAGTCAATTCCGCTGTTTGCACACACGAAACCATGTTTAGTCTCCGTGATGATCAGGTCGCCACGGCGACGAACAATGCGAGCGGCTTCTTGTTCAACAAGAACTTTGTGTGAGAGCGGATCGTCTGCGTCGATAGGCACTAGGCGCCCTTCAGCTTTAGACACAATCTTTTGCGTAACGATTAACACGTCGTTGTCGCGCAGAGGGCCGTTTGGTTCTGTCGAGCAGGCTTCGACAATGATGTCTCCAAGTTGTTGACCAGGAACTATTTCACCGATTCCTTCAACGCTCCATGCCATGAGTCGTGCCATTAGTGGTCTCCTTTATTCGAGGATACATCGATTGCAATGCGAGCGAGTGAAGCAGCCACACCAGGTTTCGACATGATGGTGTCAGTAGTGATACAGCGCATTCCTTCGCGTTCTACGGCAGCCGCAAGATGTTCGTCTTGCGAATCGATGATTAGGGTTCCGCAGATTGGGGCATAGATGCGAGCGATACCAACAACGGTTGGTTCATGACCGAGTTCCACCAGCATTCGGTCGGCAGGACCTTTTAGTGCTGCGCCAGCCACGATGGGTGAGACCGCAACAACGCTTTCGCGACGCGCGGCAAGAGCCGCATCAACTCCTGCTAATGCGCGGATAGGAGCAATCGACACGATGGGGTTTGATGGTGCAATCACAATTGTGTCTGCATCAGTGAGAAGTGAGTGATCTATGAATGTGGCCGAGTCAGCTCCGACAAATTCAACGCGAGCGACTGGAACATTGTGTTGCAGACGCACGAAATATTCTTGAAAGGGCACAGGACCATCTGCGAGATGAACAATTGTCCGGACCGAATCGTTTGACATTGGCACCACGGTGACGGACAATCCGAATGCTGTACGAAGTTCTTCTGTGATTTGTTGAAGTGTTGCACCTTCACGAACGCGAGCAGTGCGATAAAAGTGTGTCGCAAGATCTGTATCGCCAAGATTGAACCATCGTGGTGCGGCAGCAGACCCGGCAGGGCGTACAGTTTCAAAACGTTCCAGCGCTTCCATGGCTCGCCATGACTCATTGTGAAGGCCCCACCCGCGATCTTGGTCAATAGACCCAGACAAGGTGTAAATGACGGTGTCGATATCGGGAGAGATAGATAATCCATGAAGTTCGGTGTCATCGCCAGTGTTGACTACGGCCACAACATCTGCAGGATTGACCACTTGGATGAGTCCTGAGAGAAAACGGGCAGCACCAACACCCCCAGCTAGCACCATAATCATGAGACAAGCGTAGGGCTTTGTGTCGCAGAGGGTTCACCTGAACAAAAGGGCTGCGGTGGTACCGTTGTCAAGTCCGATTATCGATCAACGAGGTCCAGTCATGCCCCGCGCATTTATCACCGGTATCACCGGCCAAGATGGCCAGCATTTAGCTGAGTTTCTCCATTCAAAGGGCTATCAAGTCTTTGGCATGATCAAGGGACAGAACAACCCCCGTGCCTTGCAGATTCGCGATGAGTTCCCATATGTCGAACTGGTACCAGGCGATTTAGCTGATCTCACCAGTCTGGTAAACGCCCTTGAATACGTTCAGCCAGACGAGGTGTACAACCTTGGTGCTATCTCGTTCGTCGCTATTTCATTTGGCCAGGCAGAACACACGTCAAATATCACTGGTCTTGGCGTGTTGCGCATGCTTGAAGCCATTCGCATGGTCGGCGGCACTCAGAACAACAAGATTCGCTTTTATCAAGCATCGTCATCAGAGATGTTCGGAAAAGTTCGTGAAGTACCGCAAACCGAACTCACGCCATTCCACCCACGCTCGCCATACGGCTGCGCAAAAGTGTTTGGCCATGACATCACCATCAATTATCGCGAAAGCTACGGCATCTATGCCTGCTCGGGCATCTTGTTCAACCACGAAGGTCCTCGTCGTGGACTCGAGTTCGTTACTCGAAAGATTTCAAACACCGCAGCTCGTATCAAGCTGGGTGTAGAAAAAGAATTGGTCATGGGCAACCTTGATGCAAAACGTGACTGGGGTTACGCAGGCGACTACGTGCGAGCTATGTGGATGATGTTGCAGCAGCCAGAACCAGACGACTATGTGGTCGCAACTGGTGAGGCACATTCCATTGAAGAATTCCTCACCCTGGCATTTGAAGAAGTAGGCCTTGATGATTGGCACAATTACGTGCGACAAGACCCTCGTTTCTTTCGCCCAGCAGAAGTCGACTTGCTTATTGGTGACCCCTCCAAGACTCGTGACAAGTTGGGATGGGTTCCGGAAGTTGATTTCCCATCACTCGTAAAGATGATGGTGAAGAACGATCTGGAAATTGAAACCGCCCGCCTTCGTAAGTAGAGCGTTAGCCCTCCAGAGGGAAATCGAGCACGCCATCAATCATTGAACCAGCATCAGGTATTGCACCGGCGCTCATGCGTGCTCGTAGTGCGTAGGAAAAGACAGCGAGTGCGACTGTTGAACCAGCAACGAGCCCCAGTTCAACGCGTAAGAACAAGTCGTCAGATGCAACAGTAGTGACGACAAGAAAGCCAATCATGGCCAACAGCCAGCCAGCAGCAACGTATTTATGACCTTGTAACGCAATAACACCTTGTGAAACGGCCAGTGCGAGCATGTACAAACCACTCGCAAGTGCAAGCAATGTCAGAGTGCGCCGATCAAGACCTCCGTCGTACACCATCCTGAGAATTGGTGGTCCAAGTACAAACGAACCCACAGTGCCTAGTACGGCAACTGCAGTAACAACTTTGAGCAGTAACGAAAACCCTTCACGAAATTCCGCAAGGTCGCCTTTGGCGGCAAGACGTGCAAGCCTTGGCAGGAGTGCTGCTTGTACTGCTTGAAACAAGAACAACGGAACGCGCGACAACAGCACTCCGTTACCGAACGCTGTTACCTTCTCGGCATCGCTTGCATTAGCTAGGAAATCAACTCCAAGTGGGCCAGCATTGACTAACGCTGCAGCCATAATGGTGCCCAATAACAACCAACCAAGATTTGGCGTAATTTCGGCATACGTCGCCGGCGGGCCGTCATCGGTTTTTGTTTCCCCGCGTGCAAAAACCACGCCCGCGGCAATAATCGGAGATACCGCTACTGATAATGCGTATGCGCCAACGTTTGTTACGCCGAACTGCCACAGCAATACACAGGCAGTGATGCGAACGAGTCCGTCTACTGCCATCACTGTGCCGTATGCGCCGAATCGGCCAGAACCTGAGGCAATGCCTCGCGCCATGTGCATCGGCGCATAAAAACAGATAGTCAAGACGAGAGAGAGTGTGACAACCCAATGTCCGTCGAACATGTCAGACGTGAGCCACGAAGATGATGCAACGACTGCAACAATGAGAATTGTTGCAAGCCCGATTGTTAACGGCAACATGCGCTGCACAACTGGACGACCGCCTTGGCCTAATGCGCGACGATGTGCAAGTGCGCGGCCAATTTCTTGTTCCACTGGCATGAAAAACCCGGGAACCAAAGCAAAGGTGGTGAACCACAATGCAACGATTGGTTTGAAATCTTCCTTACCCAGCGCAAGCTGGCCAACTTTGAAGAATGCATACGACGTGAAGCCAGAGATAAATAACCCGATACCAACAGGAATCGTGCCCTCCGGCAGTGGAATGCGCGTGGTCTTCTCTGTTGTTTCACCATCTGACACGCAGTGAAGGTTAGTTGCAGTGAGAGTGGTGTCCCTTATGGCGCTATGTGGCTTTATTGAGCAGTGTTATTGCGTGCCTTCATAGCGTCGAAAAACTCAACGCGGCGCACTTGCAGTTTTTGGAATCCGAGAACTGCGAATCCGACTGCGGTGTAGCCAATCTCGGTTGCTTGTTTCACCACAGGGTTCTGAAGAAGTGCAGATGGATTCAGGCGGGAGATGTCAAGCGACGTGAGGTCAATTGAGTGCAATGAAGGGATAGTGATCTTTGATAGGTCAACCTTGGGAAGGCGGTCAAGGCCAGGAATGGTCACGTGAGGAAGTGTGATGTGGGGGAATGAAATTTTGTTCATACAACAAGAGTACCCACTAGTGCTTGCTTTTGCAAGCATTTTGCACACTCGGGTGGCAAAGGGAAATCAGGGGAGTCTTACCCTGCTGCCCATGGGGTTAGCACCAGTGGCACTAACCTCGCTACGGCGTGACAGAGCCTCAGGTTGTTTCTTCCTTACCCCCAGTGGTGGCCGTCATGGTTGTACACGAGAGGGGCGAATGGTTGGCAGAGTCCCTTCAGGGCCTTGCTGGCCAGAATTACAACGCCCTGCAAAACCTCGTCCTTGTAACGGGGGCAGAAGACGACCCCATCTCACGTGAGATTCTCGATGTTGTTGCCACCAATTTGCCCTCTGCTGTTGTGCGTTTTCTCGGTGGAAACCCCGGGTTTGGTGCTGCATGCAACTCGGTCCTCAATCTTGTGGATGGCAACAGTGGTTTGTTCTGTTTTCTTCATGATGACGTCGCGCTTGCCTCGGATGCAATCAGCTGCCTTGTCGAAGAGTTGTACCGATCAAACGCTGGAGCTGTTGGCCCGAAGCTTGTGTATTGGGATGACCCCCGCATGATTCAAAGTGTCGGTATAGCAGTGGACCGATTCGGAAACAGTTTGCCCGTTGCAGATGATGGTGAATTAGATCAAGAACAGCATGACGCAGTGCAAGATGTGTTTGTCGTCTCGTCTGCATGCATCATGGTGCGAGCAGATCTCTTTGCCACGATTAACGGATACAACCCCGACCTTCCTGTCGCTGGAGTGGATCTTGATTTCTGTTGGCGGATCCATTCAACAGCTGCTCGAGTCATGGTGGTGCCAAGAGCAGTCGGACGCCACCGTGAGAACTCATCTCAATCAGTCAACAATCCTGGCGATGCGGATCATTTTTTTGAAAACGAAATAGTTCGTGTCAGAACGGTTGCCTCACTGACTTCCGCAACTCAGTTGCTTGCCACATTGGTGCAGATGTTTGTTCTGACTCTGTCGAGGTTCTTTATTCTGGCGGCAACTGGTCGTGTCCGTAGAGCTGTTGATGAGATGCGTGGATTATTACTCTTGCCGTTCGGCGTTGTAAGTATTCGCGAGCGTCGTGATGCCATTTCAGAACATCGTCAAGTGTCTGGCGACGAAGTGCGTGCATTGCAACTTCCAGGGAATGCGTATGTTGCAAATTTTTTGCGTCGTCGTGCGGCAGTAGCTGGCAAAGCCCAGGCACATTCAGCAGATCAAACTCCTGAAGCAGCTGCCCGTAGTGCGTATTGGTTGTGGGGAATTCTCGCAACTATTTTTCTTGTCGGTTCTCGTGCCTTGTTTATGAATGGGGTCGTACCTGTCGGTCAAATGGCCCCAATCACGGCATCTGCCAGTGAACTAGTGCGTTCCTATACCTCTGGTTGGTGGGGGGCCGGATTTGGTCAAGTTTCTGCGGTGCCGACGGGCATTGCAATACTTGCTGCCAGTGCATTGACCACGCTGGGCAATATGGGACTTCTGCACACCCTTCTTGTCGCGCTCTTGCCATTAGCCGGTTGGCTCGGCGTATGGCGTTTTGCATCGGTCTTGGGTACACGTGCAGCGCGCATTGCATCTACTGCTGCCTACGCCGCTGTGCCCTTGCCATATGCCGCAATATCGTCTGGGCGATGGGGTGCGTTGTTGATGTATGCAACATTGCCGTGGATGGTTCATTTGTTACGCATGTTGGTGGGTCACGCAGACCTTGACGATGAATTGTCAGAAGAAGTAATGGCAGTCGCACCAACTGCACTATGGCGCAAATGGTTCGCATGTCTTGTGTTGTTGATGGGGACAGTTATCGCTTTCGAACCATCAGTGGTTGTGATTGTTCCATTAGTTGCAATTATTTTTACTGTGGTCAGTGTTGTGCACGGCACGAAAGTTAAATGGGCGGCGCGATGGGTAGTTGTTACTGCTGCTGTCATTGTGTCTGGCGTGGTTCTCAATCTTCCGTGGGCCGGTACGTACATTCGTTCAGGATGGTGGGAAGCAATTACCGGTGCGCCCGTTGAATCTGGTCGCAATATTGGTCTCATCGGGTTAGCAACATTCAATGTGGGTGGATTTGTATTGTCGTCAGTCACCGTCACGTTGTACGCAGTTGTGATTGGAGCAGTGCTGCTGGTGCATGGAGTTCGCTCTGGTTGGGTGTTGCGTGGCGCAAGCCTCGTTGCATTTGGTCTAGCCGTAGCAATGCTTGATGATTCTGCGTTACTGCCAGTACATCTTCCCGAACCTGCAATTTTGCTTGTGCCCGCTGCTTTTGGAATTGCAATTTGTGCTGGCGCAATGGGTGCGGCCCTCGCTGTTGATTTGCGCCGCGCGAGGTTTGGATGGCGTCAACCAATCAGTGCGGTAGTTGCACTTGCCTTTGCGGTTGGACTCGTGCCGGTTTCGATTAATGCATTGAATGGCAGTTGGAATCAGCCGTCACTTGCGTTACCTCAACTCTTGACACAATTGCCCGATGCGCAGTCATCGGGCGAATACCGCACCATGTTCATCGGAGACACCCGTGTTTTGCCGGGGGCTCCGTTGAATTTTGGTTGGGGTATTTCATATTCGGTCGTGAATAGCGGAGCACCCACTTTGGAAGAACTGTGGGAAAGCCCACCAACACGTGCTCGTGACAATGCTGTTGCTGCTTTGTACGGAATTGTGCGTGGCCGAACAGCTCGTGCGGGTCGTTTGCTTGCACCATTATCTGTTCGATTCATTGTTGTTCCAATCATCGATGGAGGACAATCCACGCGCAGTGATCCAATTGCCGCGCCACGTGGACTTATTGATTCATTGTCGCGACAACTCGATTTACGTCGCCTCTATGCCTCGCCTGATCTTGTGATTTTCGAAAATGCGTCGTGGGTGCCCGTGCGGTCAATGTTGACTGCATCTGGAGCTGCCAGTAGTCAACTTGCTGGTGCGACTTCAATGATTGCCACAGATATTTCAGGTGCAACTGCGCTTCCGACTCAGACTCGACCAGAAGGTGCGATTGAGGCAGATGTGGAGCCAGGCACGGTTCATCTTGCAGTTCCGTTTAGTACCCATTGGAAGCTGACGTTAGGTAACAACAAAATTGAGGCTCGTCCTGCTTTTGGTTTGACCAATGCGTACGACGTTGCAAGTGCCGGAA
>CAMDVC010000036.1 GCA_945878785.1 Bifidobacterium breve
TCTACTTTGCCTGCGTATCTGAATGGCTTGTCAGGCAATGGCGTTCATGTCATTACGGTCAACGATTACTTGGCGCGGTTCCACGCTGAATGGATGGGACGCATTCATCAGTTCATGGGACTCAATGTTGGACTAGTAATTCCCGGACGTCGCGAGTCTCCTGCAGAAAAGCGCATCGATTACGCGTGTGACATTACGTACGGAACCAACAACGAATTCGGTTTTGACTATCTGCGCGACAACATGGCTGCTTCGCTTGATGACAAGGTGCAGCGTGGTCATAATTTCGCCATTGTTGACGAAGTAGACAGCATCCTCATTGACGAAGCACGTACACCGCTCATTATCTCAGGCCGCGTCGCTGATGCTGCTGCCATGTATTACAAGTTCGCGTCCATTGTTCGTATTTTGCAGCGCGATGTTGACTACGAAGTAGAAGAAGACAAGCGCATTGTTGTCCCTACCGAACTGGGTATTGAAAAAGTTGAAAAAGAACTTGGCCTCGACAACTTGTACGACGCTGTGCAGCAAAACCTGGTCCATCAACTATCTGTGGCGTTAAAAGCCAAAGAGTTGTACCGTCGCGACAAGGATTACATCGTTGATGCCGGCGACGTAAAAATTGTCGATGAGTTCACTGGTCGTATCTTGGAAGGCCGACGTTGGAGCGAAGGTATTCACCAAGCGGTTGAAGCCAAAGAAGGCGTACGTATCAACGAAGAGAACCAAACTCTTGCAACAATTACTTTGCAGAACTACTTCCGCATGTATAACAAACTTGCGGGTATGACTGGTACCGCACAGACCGAAGCCGCTGAATTGGTGAACACCTACGACCTGAACGTTGTGCCAATTCCAACCAACCGCGATGTTGTGCGTGACGATGAAGCCGACCTGATTTTCAAGTCTGAAGATTCCAAGTTCCGTGCTGTTGTCGAAGATATTGCGGGTCGAAACGCAAAGGGTCAACCAATTCTTGTCGGAACTATCAGTGTTGAAAAGAGCGAGCACCTGTCGCGCGAACTCACTAAACGCGGCATCAAACATGAGATTTTGAATGCAAAACAGCACACTCGTGAAGCACTAATTGTTGCCCAGGCTGGCCGACTCGGTGCAGTCACGGTTGCAACAAACATGGCAGGACGAGGCGTTGACATTTTGCTCGGTGGAAACCCTGAACTTCTTGCCCGCCAACAAGTGCTCTCGGAAGGTGTGAGTCCCGAGCTTTTGGTTGATGATTTTGCGTTACCAGCACCAATTACTGAGATGCCAGAAGAATTCCAAGCTGCGCGCCTAGCTGCACAAGCTCGCTACGACGAACTGTTGCCGTTACAGAAAGCGCAGTGCACTGAAGAGGGCAATAAGGTCCGCGCTGTTGGCGGTCTCTACGTGCTCGGAACTGAACGCCACGACAGCCGTCGTATTGACAATCAGTTGCGTGGTCGTGCGGGACGCCAAGGCGATCCTGGGGCAAGTCGTTTCTATCTCAGCCTTGATGATGAACTCATGCGTCTATTCGCTACCGGTGCCCTTAGTTGGGTCATGGGTCGTGCATTGCCAGATGACGAAGCCATCGAAGCAAAGATGGTCACAAAAGCAATCGAGCGGGCGCAAACGACTGTCGAGCAGCGCAACGGTGAAGTTCGTAAGAATGTCTTGAAGTACGACGAAGTGATGAACGAGCAGCGCAAGGTTATTTACATGCGCCGTGATCAGATCTTGTCTGGTGCAGATCTGAAAGTCGCAGCCTTGGAATATCTAGCAGAGGCCGTTGACTCGTTGATTGAAACTCATTGTGTTTCAGAGGCAAGTGACGAATGGGACGTAGACGGTTTGGAACTGGAATTATCTGGCTACTGGCCAGCAACAATTACCGCCACCCAAATTGACCAATGTGCAGGCACCGACGCTATCTACGACCTGGTGATGGCTGATGCGAATAAGCATTATCAAATGCGCGAAGAGGAGTTGGGCTCAGAGACGTTGCGTGAGATTGAACGACAAGTCATGCTGAGCATCATTGACCAACGTTGGCGTGAACATCTCGAGGAGATGGATTACCTGCAAGAGGGAATTAACTTGCGCGCCATGGGTCAAAAAGATCCTCTTACTGAATGGCAGCGCGAGGGGTACGAGATGTTTGGTCAGATGATGACCGGAATCGCTCAAGACTTTGTTCGCTACGTCATGCATGTACAAGTAGTAAACGATGAACAGCCAGCTCTTCGTGTTCAGAACCTCACCGAAACCAGTAGTGACAACGTGGCAACTGATGGGTTTACCACCGCAGCTCTTGTCAGTGATGACGTTGACCAATCTTTGTTGTCAGTACCCGAAGAAGAAGTACGCAAACCCATCGTGAAAGATGCAAGTGACTGGGCTAACACGCCGCGTAACTCACCATGCCCGTGTAAGTCTGGTAAAAAATACAAAATGTGCCACGGCGCTGCCGCCTGACTGCCCAATTCCGAGCAATAATTCGTCATGCGTGATTTCACTTCCGACCTTCGCGAACTAGCAACGCGTATTGCTGAATCGCATGAGTACTTGCACATTGACCAAACACGTGCCCGTATTTCTGAACTCGAAATCGAAGTGTCACGACCCGACTTGTGGGACGACCAAGATGTCGCCAAGCGAGTAACGGGGGAGTATTCGAACTTGCGTGCGGATCTCGATGCGTACGAGGCGATGCGTGCTGAACTTGATGACCTTGATGTTCTTCACGAAATGGCTCGCGAGATTGACGACTCCACTCAAGAGGCAGACATCGCTGCAGGTATTGCTCATGTTGCTGCGGAACTTGGCATTTTGGAAATGCGCAGTTTGTTTACGGGTGAACATGATGATGCAGATGCCATAGTGCAAATAAATGCCAAAGACGGTGGTGTTGATGCTCAGGACTGGGCAGAACTGTTGATGCGCATGTTCACACGGTGGGCGGAACGTAAAGGGTTTGTTGTTGATGTTGACGATGTCAGTCCTGGGACAGAAGCAGGCATCATGTCTGCTGAATTCACAATCAAGGGCCGCTATGCATACGGGCTCATGACATCTGAGCGTGGAACTCATCGTCTTGTACGCATTAGCCCATTTGATAACCAGGGTCGTCGCCAAACAAGTTTTGCAAGTGTGCAGGTATGGCCCGTCATGGATGCCCCTGATCTTGAAGTGAACGAATCAGAAATACGCATGGAAGTGTTCCGCGCGTCTGGTGCTGGTGGTCAGCACGTGAACAAGACTTCGTCTGCAGTGCGCCTTATTCATGAACCAACGGGTGCAGTAGCGACTAGTCAAGAAGAACGTAGTCAGTTACAAAACCGCGAGAAAGCTTTGACTCGATTGAAGGCAATGATTGTTGCCAAGATTGAAGAAGAACATCAGGACGAAAAAGATCGCATTGCCGGTAAACCTGCGCAGGTGGGTTGGGGAAGTCAGATCCGCTCCTACGTTCTTCAGCCGTATCAAATGGTGAAAGACATTCGAACAGAAGTGGAATCAGGCAACGTTGCTGCCGTTCTTGATGGTGATCTTGATTCCTTTATGGAGGGCTTCCTGCGTTGGCGCAGGGGGCAGGCAGAGTAATGCCTGTATGGCTTTCGTGCCTGCCCTCGCTGGGTAGTCGTGCATTGCTAGGTTGGGTCTCTTCATGATTCGTCTCGAAAATGTCTCCAAGGTCTATGGCTCTGATACGCCGGCCTTACGTGATGCCTCTTTTGATATTCCTAAGGGTGAATTTGTGTTCCTTGTCGGGCCCTCTGGTTCAGGAAAATCAACCCTTCTTCGTCTGATGAATCGCCAGGAACGTCCAGAACGCGGCAACGTGTGGGTTGCTGGTCGCAACATCAACGAAATGGCAAATAGTCAGATTCCGCATTTGCGTCGCACCATGGGCAACGTGTTCCAGGACTACAAGCTGTTGCCAAATAAGAGCGTGTTCGAAAATGTTGCGTTCGCTCTCGAAGTCATTGGCAAGCCACGCCACATCATTGCTCAGCAGGTTCCACAAGTTCTTGAGCTCGTGGGTCTTGGCGACAAACAAGATCGACTGCCACATCAACTCTCAGGTGGAGAGCAGCAACGAGTCTCTATTGCGCGCGCATTTGTAAACCGTCCCCTTATCTTGCTGGCAGATGAGCCCACCGGAAACCTTGACCCATCAACGGGTGAAGGCATCATGGCGCTGTTGGAAGCGATCAATGGCACCGGCACAACGGTTGTGATGGCAACTCATGACCATCGCGTTGTTAACGCCATGCGTAAGCGCGTGATTCAACTTGACCGCGGAGTCATTGTACGTGACCAGGAGCGAGGGGTCTACGAATGATTCAGCGCATCTCCTATGCATTTCGTGAGACCATCGCAAGTTTCCGTCGCAACGTCACGTTGTCCGTAGCGGCAGTCATTACATCTGCTGTTTCGCTGCTACTTGTTGGTGCGACGTTTCTGATGCAGCGTGCGTTCGACAATCTGCTTGTTCAATGGCGTGGAGACGTCGGAATGATCGTGTTTGTTCGTCCTGATGTGACTCCTGAAGCACTGAAATTTGTCGAACAAAACCTGAAGTCGCAACCAAACATCATTGATGTGCCGAAACTTACGTATCTCGATAAGGCTGGGAGTTTTGAAGAGGCTAAGCGTGTATTCGCTGGCGATGCCACAACATTGAGCCTGTTGTCGATAGAAACGATCCCATCCCAGTTCAAGGTGGTGCCAAAAACAACCGACCCTGAACTTGTGCGTAGTCTTGCCGACCAATACCGAACTCTTCCAGGAGTTGCCGGTGTGTCGCTTGCAGAAGATGAGTTTGATGTCATTTCCACATTGTCCGGGTTTGTGAGAACTGTCACCATTGCAATGTCATTAGTTCTGCTTGCGGTTGCGGTCATTCTCATTTGGAACACAATTCGCACTGCAATTTTTGCTCGGCGCCGAGAAATTGAAGTGATGAAATTGGTGGGTGCCACGGACTGGTTCATTCGTGTGCCGTTCATTCTTGAAGGCCTTATTCAGGGTCTCGTGGGTGCCATTTTCTCTTGCGTTGGCTTGTGGACACTCAATAGCGCATGGACTTCCGGAGTGGCCGGTTTCAAATCAGGCACTGGTGTTAGTTCGCTCGTTGTGCCAGATTCGTATTTGAACGGCGTCATGATTGCATTGTTAATCATTGGTGCAACTGCTGGCGGCGTCGGCTCCGGTGTTGCCTCCAGCAAGTTCCTCGACGTCTAGTCGAACTACTGACGTGTCGGCCCATATCGCTAGGGTCGTGGTATGGAATTTCAAGACATTCTCTTCGACGTATCTGACGGCATTGCCACAATCACTTTGAATCGGCCAGACAAATTGAATGCGTTCACCGGGCGCATGATGTATGAAATCATTGCTGCGTTAGACATCACAGATGCTGACGACAATGTCAAAGTTGTCATATTCACTGGTGCTGGCCGTGCGTTCTGTGCAGGAGCAGACCTTTCATCGGGTGGAGACACTTTTGCCAAGGGCGGAAGTGACGTGCAAACAAAGCAAGGCGTACCGCGCGATGGTGGCGGACTTGTTTCATTGCGCATCTACGAAAGCCTGAAGCCTGTGATTGGTGTTATCAATGGCCCAGCAGTTGGTGTGGGCGTCACCATGACCCTGCCGATGGACTTCCGACTTGCTAGCGACACAGCCAAATTCGGTTTCGTCTTTGCAAAGCGCGGGATTGTCCCTGAAGCATGTTCCTCATATTTCTTGCCACGTCTTGTCGGAATCTCCCAAGCAACAGAATGGGTATTTACTGGCCGGGTATTCCCAGCATCTGAGGCATTGGCCGGAGGCTTGGTGCGTAGCGTGCACGCACCAGATGACCTAATGGCTGCAGCCGTTGCTATTGCCCGCGAAATTGCCGACAACACTGCTCCTGTCTCTGTTGCAATGTCGCGAAAAATGTTGTGGCACATGTTGGGTGCATCTCACCCTATGGAAGCGCATCGTGTGGATTCACGTGGTATTCAACAACGTGGTCGCAGTGCCGACTCAAAAGAAGGTGTTGTTAGCTTCCTTGAAAAGCGTGCTGCTGTGTACCCTGACAAGGTGAGCGGTGGGCTTCCCAGCATTTTCCCTGGTTGGGAAGAGCCCGAGTTTTTCTAACTCATGCCTGACGCATCAGCTAGCAAGTCGCTGTATGAGATTGCGGGTCCCGACTTCTTTATTCACCTCGTAGATGCGTTTTACGACGGCATAGAAACTGATCAGGTGTTGTTGCCGCTGTATCCAGAAGGAAGCGAAACAACGGGAGCACGTGAGCGCCTCGCGCTATTCCTCATCCAGTACTGGGGCGGGCCTGATACATATATGCAAGAACGAGGCCATCCACGGCTTCGCATGAGACATAACCCATTTGTTATCGGTGCATTAGAACGTGACCATTGGCTGATGCATATGGCGTCGGCTATTGAGCAGACCATTGCCGAAGTTGATGAGACATACCGTGAACATGTCACGACTGAGCTAGCTAATTACATGGTCAATGCTGCAGAGGCAATGCGCAACGTCTAGTCAGTCGAGATGCGAATTAGGCCCTAGGGCATGCATAGCAATTGCTGCCGCGGCTCCAACGTTCATTGAGTCGATTCCACCATGCATTGGTATTCGAACAACATGAGTTGCCTCGGTCATGGTGTCCTGTTCCAACCCATCTCGTTCGCTGCCAAGAAGCAATGCTGTCTTGTGTCCGCGCGTAACTGCAACCGATGCAAGTGGCTTGGCTGATGCATCAGGGGTCATGGCATACGACACGTAGCCATGTTGCTGCAATAGTTTCCCGATGTTTTCATCATGAGCTAATCGAACAAAGGGGACTGATAATCCTGAGCCCATTGAAACACGTAATGCTCTGCGGGCTAGCGGGTCCGCACTGCCTGCTGACAACACAATTGCATCCCACCCAAGCGCTACGGCACTGCGAACGATGGCTCCCAGGTTTGTGGGGTTATCAATCTCTTCTGCCACAACAACGCGGGTTGCGCGAGACAGAACATCGTCTGCTGAAACCAGAGCGGGCCTACGAAATAGTCCAGTGGCGCGCAAGGGGACACCAAGGCCGGTCACATCGCCCCGTAATTGCTCTGAGCCGATAAACACTTGAACAGACTCATCAACTAAATCAGCTAGTCGCATTCCAGTTGGCTCGTCACACAACAGGGCAATGGCTTCGTATCGCAGTTCGATTGCACGATCCACAACTAGGTCACCTTCAGCGACAAACATGCCAGCGCCGACTGCATCAAGGCGTTCCAACTTGCTTGCTAATTGTCTGTCACGCCAGCGAAATGGGTCTAGCCGTGGGTCAGACCCATCAGTGACGTGAATAATCATCTAATGAAATGAATCAGTAGTACCACGGGAATGGCGACCAGTCGGGTGCGCGCTTTTCCAAGAAAGATTCGCGGCCCTCATCTGCTTCGTCGGTGCCGTATGCAAGACGAGTTGCTTCGCCTGCAAAGATTTGCTGACCAACAAGCCCATCATCAACAAGGTTGAATGCAAACTTCAACATGCGTTGCGCTGTTGGGCTCTTACCGTTGATTTCTTTCGCCCATTCAAGTGCAACTTTTTCAAGATCTGCATGAGCCACTACTTCGTTCACGGCACCCATGGCCTTCATGTCATCTGCTGAGTATTCGCGACCCAAGAAGAAAATTTCACGAGCAAACTTCTGACCGACCATTTTGGCCAGGTAGGCAGAACCATAACCACCATCAAACGACGCAACATCAGCATCAGTTTGTTTGAACCGTGCATGTTCGCGGCTGGCAAGGGTGAGGTCTGACACCACATGCAAACTGTGTCCACCACCGGCTGCCCAGCCAGGCACAACACAGATCACAACTTTTGGCATAAAGCGAATAAGGCGTTGTACTTCCAAAATATGCAAGCGACCAGATCGTCCACGATCGACGGTGTCTTGAGTGTCACCATCTGCATACTTGTAGCCATCTTTGCCGCGAATGCGTTGGTCGCCTCCACTGCAAAATGCCCAGCCACCATCCTTGGGTGATGGGCCATTGCCCGTAAGTAGAACGCATCCGACATCAGTTGTCATCCGTGCATGGTCTAATGCGGTGTACAACTCATCAACAGTGTGTGGCCGAAAAGCATTACGCACTTCAGGTCGGTTGAACGCCACACGTACGGTGCCTTGATCCACTGCGCGGTGATACGTGATGTCCGTGAACGAAAGGCCGGGCACTTCGCGCCATGCGGTCGGGTCGAAAATAGGTGAAATAGTCACGGCTTCATTGTTTCACGCCAGACGCCGTATCGTAGAAACCCATGACAACTCTTCTTGCATTCTCAGGTTCGCTACGCGCCGATTCCTTCAATACCCGCATTCTGAAGGCTCTTCCAGCGCTTGCTCCAGAGGGCACCAACATTGTGTTGTTCGACATTGCTGACTTGCCGATGTATAACCAAGATCTTGATGCCGACACCGTGCCCCCAATTGTTGCTGCGTTGCGTGCGGCTATTGCTGAGGCAGACGGCGTCATCATTGCTGGTCCTGAATACAGCGGTTCGTACTCAGGCGCAACAAAGAATCTCATTGACTGGGCATCACGTCCGTTTATGAAGGGACCAATCATTGGGAAGCGTTCCATGGTGATTGGCGCAACACCCGGACCCGGCGGTGGGGCTCGTGTTGTGGAAGCTACGAGCGCCTTGCTAACTGCTTTGGGTGGCACCGTTGTGGGGCGAGCAAATGCTGCTGCAATCCACGAAAAGATGGCGCCTGATGCTCCCGTGATTACGGACGAAGAATTCGCACAACAACTGCGCGACGGCCTCGCTGCGTTCTAGTTACCAGGTATCAACCATTGGGCGTTTCTTGCCCGTGCGCTGACGCCATGACGTACCTCTGCCGATAATTGACAAGATGCGTGCTCGAGTTTCTGCAGGGTCAATAACGTCATCAATTTCCACGTGGCTTGCCATGTTCAATGCGTTGCCCCGTTCGTAGGCACTCGCAATGAGCTTTGCTTCAAGTGCTGCGCGTTCTGCATCGTCAGTAATTGCTTCTAGTTCTTTGCGGTAACCAAGTCGCACTGCGCCCTCAAGTCCCATGCCACCAAACTCGCCGGTAGGCCATGAAACGGTCATGGTGTTTGCGTGGAAACTGCCACCAGCCATTGCTTGAGCGCCAAGACCGTACCCTTTGCGCAGTACAACAGTGATCCATGGCACCGTAATACTGGCAGCAGTAACAAACATGCGGCCAAAGTGACGCACCTGAGCAGTCTGTTCTGCATCGGGTCCCACCATGAACCCCGGTGTGTCGCACAAGCTGACAATCGGAATGTCATATGCATCGCAGAGTTGAATGAACCGTGAGGCCTTATCTGACGAATCAGAATCGATTGCGCCACCAAGATGTGCAGGGTTGTTGGCGATAACGCCAATCACGCGGCCTTCAACTCGCATGAAAACAGTGAGAATGCCAATACCAAATGTGGGCCGCAACTCAAGAGCAGTTCCGATGTCGGCTAGGGCATCTATCACTGTGCGTACGTCGTACACGCGTGTGCGTTGTTCAGGTATTAGTCCGCGCATCACATCATCGGGGTGCCTGGTCCACGTAGACAACGGACCCTGGAAATATGACAAGTACTGCTTGGCGGCAGCCACTGCTTCTTCTTCATTTGCGACGCGGATGTCAACAACGCCATTCGCTGTTTGCACATTGATATCGCCAATATCTGTTGGCTTAACTGATCCGAGTCCACCGCCTTCGATCATGGCGGGGCCAGCCATGCCGATGTTTGAGTTCTGTGTTGCGATAATCACGTCGCAGCATCCGAGCAATGCGGCGTTGCCGGCGAAGCAATAGCCCGATGTAATGCCAACTATGGGCACAAGACCGGATAGTTGAGCAAAGTACGCAAACGCCAAGCAGTCAAGACCTGCAACACCGGGGGAGTCTGTGTCGCCTGGGCGACCTCCGCCGCCTTCTGCGAACAAAATGAATGGCAAACGTAATTGTTCTGCCACAGCAAACAGGCGGTCTTTCTTCTTGTGATTCAAGGAACCTTGTGTGCCTGCAAGAACTGTGTAGTCATATGACGCCACAGCAACTCGTGACGCATCTTCATCGAACATTGAGCCGTTAACTGTGGCGAGACCACCGACAAGGCCATCGCCAGGTGTATTACGAATCAGGTCGTCAAGGGTTCTGCGCTGACGTTGTGCGGCTACAGCAAAAGATCCGTATTCAATGAATGAGCCATCATCAACGAGGTCTGCAATGTTTGCGCGTGCAGTGCGTTGCCCTTTTGCGGTGCGGCGTGCCACTGCATCTGGGCGAGCATCATCGGTGGTCAGGTGTCGACGGTCGCGATATCGAGCAAGGTCTGCACGTTCGCCCACGGATGTTGTTGCTGAAGCTTCGGTGGCAGTGACGTCAGCAATCACCCCAGGAGTGATGTGAACCAATATTTGACCGGCCGCAATTGTGTCGCCCTCGGCCACCAGCACGGCCGCGATAGTTCCTTCAACCCCTGCTTCAACGGGGTGTTCCATCTTCATTGATTCCAAAATCAGGATTTCGCGGTTGGCACGCACCGTGTCACCCGGTTTCACAGTGATTTTGAAGACTG
>CAMDVC010000037.1 GCA_945878785.1 Bifidobacterium breve
TGCAGCGCATACTGATTTGCCGGTTCTGAATTGGGACGCACCGCCACCGCCGAAGCGCAATCCGTTGCGGCTCTATTTGCCTGGCGTTGATTGCATTGCAGAATTGGTGTCAGGAAAGTTGCCGAAAGCATCGACGGGCACAATCACCACAGTTGTACCTACGGTTACTACGTCAACGCTTCCAGTTGTGCCTACCACCACGACTACGGTGCCAGGCGTTGTCGGTGTTCCTGTTGCGCCGCCTACCACTGTGTACCGAGGCGCTGTAGTGAGGGTTGTCGACCCCGGAACAACAATTGCGCCGACTGATACGAATCCGTTGACACCTGTGGTTGGTGTTGATCCTGCTCGCTATTACGTCTATAACTGCTTAAAAGGCATTCCAGCATCCATTAAGACCATCCCGTAGGGGTGTCAGTACCTAATGTGGTGTTGATGCTTCTTTGGTTTATCGGCACTGCAATTATTTCTGTCTTATTTGTTTTTCGCGACGACCGATTTGATTACAGAGTGCTTGCTCTTGGCGCATTGTTGCCAGACCTAATTGATGTATTCACGGGAGGAGCATGGGTGTTCCATTCGGTTCTCGGCAGTGTGCTTGCGCTCGTGCTCGTCATGGCATTTGCGCGAAGGGGTACAGCTGCTCGTCGCATGTCTCTGGCTATCCCGATTGGAATGTTTATGCACTTGGTATTTGACGGGGCTTTTAATAACACAAAAGTTTTCTGGTGGCCATTTGCTGGCCTCAATTTTGGTGGAGCATCAATCCCAAGTTTCGACCGTATTGGTCTCGATGTGGTTCTCGAAATTGCGGGCGCCGCCATGTTGGCATGGGTATGGCGCACTAATAATTTGTCGTCTCCTCGTGCCCGTCAAGAATTCTTTCGCACTGGTCGACTCGTATTGGAAAAGAAGTAATCACATGCTGATTTTGTTACGTCACGGACAAACGGCAGCCAATGCCAAAGCCTTGCTGCAAGGGAGAATGAATTTGTCACTTGACCCTGAAGGCGAACGGCAAGCACAGCGCAGTGGCGAGTTCCTACGCGAGAAGTATCCGGATGCCTTAGTGGTGTGCAGCCCGTTAACTCGAGCACATCAAACTGCAAGTGCAATTTCTGACAATGTCACTATTGATGAACGATTCATTGAACTTGATTACGGGGATTGGGATGGCGTTGCACTCACAGATGTTGATCAAACGCTTTGGGCCCAATGGCGTAACGACCCCTCGTTTCGTCCACCTGGTGGTGAGACTCTTGTTGAATTAGATAATCGTGTTCGGCCTGCATTTGAAGAGTTCAGTGAACGCGCGCAAGTAGGTGACGTGATTGTTGTTAGTCATGTTTCACCCATTAAGAGTGGCGTTACTTGGGCGCTTGGAACCGGACCAGAAACGACATGGCGAATGCAATTAGATCGCGCATCAATTTGTCGTATTGCAATTGGTCCGCGTGGACCAGCACTACTGGGGTTCAACGAAACATCACATCTATAACCCCGTTGGGTGACGGTGAGTCACCCTGTAAGCGGGGTTTTGTCCGTACTTTCGTACTGGATGATCATCCCTCTATGCGATCTACCCGAAGGTTGCCTTGCGGCAGGCGGGCAGCCCAGCCTTCTGCTTGATCTTGCTTCCCATGGGGTTTACCAAGCCATATGAATCGCTTCATATGCTGGTGCGCTCTTACCGCACCGTTTCACCCTTACCTGATCTACTTGCGCAGCCATCGGCGGTCTGTTCTCTGTTGCACGTCCGTCAAGTCACCCCGACCTGGCTCTCGCCAGCATGTTGCCCTGTGAAGCCCCGACTTTCCTCAGCACATTGCTGTGCCGCGATCACCCGGATGACTCACCGTCGAGATGAGTGTAGGGGCAAAGAGGCTTAGTAAATGAGGCTATTAAGGCTTGGCGTGTCCATAAGGACTGTGGTGCGTGAGCCGACTTCATTCACGGGGCCAAGT
The DNA here is from genome assembly GCA_945878785.1 of Bifidobacterium breve. Classification (GTDB taxonomy): domain Bacteria; phylum Actinomycetota; class Acidimicrobiia; order Acidimicrobiales; family Ilumatobacteraceae; genus UBA2093. Next base: position 1,965 of record CAMDVC010000037.1, read on the forward strand.
TGAACTTGAACAGTGCTCAAAGATCCGAATGCGCTAGGCAATGTGGCGACAAGTGCGACGCCATCTTTGTCGTTGGCAGGTGCAAAGCCGCCGGTGCCGCCGTTGATGAGTTGTGCAGTAATTGCAGCACGACGCGATGAACGTCCACCAAGTCGCACGAGGTCAGCACGCACAGCAGGCTCAGTAGCGAGTGACACAAAGTATTGATATGTACTTGCAATCAATGTTTCAATTGCAAGCGTGAGAGGAAGTGTGTCTGTGGCAAGTTTTCCGCTGGCGACCAAATCGAGCGCAGTCTGACCATAGGCCTGCATCAACTTCGCATTGGTCTCTGTGTAGGCCTCACCATTACGGGCCGAGATAAGGACGCGAAGATCTTCAAGTTGGGAAGTATGGCCTGCGGCAAATGCTGCGATTACTGGCGCTGTGTCTTTGCTTGCAATAGCCGTTACTGCAGAGTCAGACAACATTGCTGCTGCCATTATCTCCATTGACATTGCTGTACGTAGCAAAATAACGTCGGTGACCGCAACTTCTTCGAGTTTCACTGTGGTGGGTGATTCACCGATTCGTGCGACAGAAGGCCTGGTTGAACTGCAGGCCGCAAGAACTGCAGTTGTTGCGGCAAGCGCGCCAGATGAACGCAACATTGTACGGCGGCTGATTGCTGAGGAAGTGCTTGTTTTTTTCATGATGAGTCCTTCGTTCAGTTGCCGATAGCAGCGATAGGTGACGAGCCAGCAATGAGTTCAAGTGCAGCGGCATGACGAGTCTCGACGGTCACAATGGAAGCCAGAAGCATTGCTGCATCGATGCCCTTGATTGTGCCGATGATGTTTGTGTGAATAGTTGCGGTTTGATCTTCAAGTGTTGCCAACTGGCGAGCGATACTTGCCACCGATCCGGCAGGGGAAGCAAGTGGAGCACTGCTTGGGTTAACTACATCCACTGCCAAGTAGCCCGTCAGAGCTTGTGCATATGCAACATGGTGGTCAAGAATGAGAGTCATTGCAATCAGGTCATTTTCTGTGAGACCTACAATGGCTTTTCGGTATGTGGCAACCATTCGAGATTCACGCTCGAGGCTTGAATTCAACGCCTCGTTATCTGCAGGATCACGCTGAGGAGGTCCGCCGGCTTCTGCTGCAGATGCTTGACCCGCAAACAAAGGAGCTGCAGCAATGACCGCTCCTCCTGCGAGAAGTGAGGCGATGAGTCGACGACGGGTAGTCATTGACATGTCGGGAGATTCAACTTGGTGAGTGTCCACGTAGGGCATCCTTTGTCGTGTTGGCGAAATACAGCATCACAACACTAGAAGTCCAGTGATGAAAGTTCGGGTATCCATGAGCGGGATCGAGAAACCGCCTGAGACCATTGTTGTCGGGATATCCCCGGTGCACCTAATGGTGAGGTGACGGGTGCACCTGAGAGGGCGTCAGCTGCGGCGCTGAGATTGTGCCATTGTCCTGACTCTGTGCCCGCCATGAAACCAGCACCGAGGGTGGTGGCTTCTGAGATGGGAGACACACGGACAGGGCGACCGGTGGCATCAGCAAGGGCTTGGACAAAGGTGGGGTTGCGGCTCATGCCACCATCGATACGAATTTCAGCAATGGAAAGGCCCGAGTCTTTTTCTGCGGAGTCGACCAGGTCTGCCCCGCGATGAGCGACCCCTTCAAGAACTGCCCGCACGATGTGTGCCCGAGTGGTGCCGCGCGTAATTCCGAACAGCGCACCTCGTGCGCCGTAATCCCAGAACGGTGTGCCGAGTCCGAGAAGTGCAGGCACATACGCCACACCGTCTGTCGTGGAAACCGACGAAGCAATCATGTGAGATTCAGTGGCGTTGGCAATGAGCCCCATGTCGTCACGCAACCAATCGATATTTGTTCCAGCCGACAACATGATTGCTTCTGTTCCGTAAGAAATTTTTCCACCGCGGCTAAACGCAACAATCGGAAATGTCCCACCTGAATTGCGTTGCGCAGAAGTAGGTGGATTTTCTCCGACAAACATGTCCAACATGCCACCAGTACCGAATGTAATTTTGGCCATTCCAGGCACGATGCAGCCTTGGCCAACCAGTGATGCTTGTTGATCACCAGCAATGGCAAGAATTGGTGGTGCGCCAGGTAGGTCGGTGGCATCACCAATGAAACCCATGGAGTCGACAATGCGGGGCAGTTGGTGTTCGGCAATACCTAGGACAGAAAGGATTTTACTATTCCAGGCTGTTCCATCGGGAAGTGTGAGGCCAGTGACCGCTGCGTTCGTGTGGTCTGTGACGTGTTGTGCGCCCTGGGTGAGGTTGTAGACAATCCATGACTCAACAGTGCCGATGCGAATATCATCACCGTTGCGTTCATTGGCGTCCGAAATGTAATTCGCGAGCATCCAGACAGCTTTCGTAGCAGTCTGGTTCGGTGCAAAGGTGAATCCGTGCTCAGCACGAGCGGTAATGCATTCGCCAACTGTGCGCAGGTCTTGCCAGCCGAGTGATGGTCCGATGGGCTTGCCTGTTGATGCACGCCAAATAATGGTGGACGCACGTTGTGTGGTGATGCCAACAGCAGTGACAGGTCCAGACGCTAATGCGGCTACTGAGACACGATGAACTGCTTCATACATTCCTGTTGCGTCAAATTCAACAAGACCAGCAAAAGGGGTGGTGGGAGCAAACTCTTCGTAATAGAGATCTGTAACGGTGGCATCATCGTGCACGATTGCGGCACGAAGTCCGCTTGTGCCTACATCGATGACGAGCGTTCTCATAATCCGAGTTTGCCCGGGTTCAAGATGCCGTTCGGGTCAAGTGCCTTTTTTACTGAGCGCAAGACACCCATGCTTGTTCCAAGTGCCTGTTCCATGAATTGTGATCTGCTATATCCAATGCCGTGATGGTGCGACAAGTTCGCTCCAGACGCAAGGCCTGCTTCCTGGCCGGCTTTCCACATTGCGAGGTATGTGCTTTCAAAATCTGCTTCTTCAGGAGTCGCTGCAAATGTGAAATACACACATGCACCTTCGATGTAACTGTGCGATAAGTGGCAAGTGGCAGAGCGTGCGTGAGGAACTGCGAGCATTGCTGATTCCACTGCTTCAACAACTGAATCAAGGTGACCCCAATTCGCTGCGACTTCCATGGTGTCAACAACAAAGCCCCTACGTGTCAGTGCTTGAAGACCGCTGGTGTCGTTTCGATGATGCATCCATGCCTCAATCAGTGCGACATCACCATCGGCGGCTCCCATTTCCTTGCAGGTGTCAAACACAACGTTCATTGTTCCATCGACGATGGACTCCGTTCCTTCGTCAAGTACGAGAAGTGTGCACTGATTGCCGTCGCCTCCGTGTGAACGCTTACTTTCGGCTCCGTCGTACAAACGTAATACTGCAGGTGTTGCTCCGGCACGGATAATACGACGACATGCTTCAATGCCTTCGGAAAAAGACGCGAATACAAATGCCGCACGACGCTCTACTTCAGGCAGTGGATGTGCACGCAGCCACACACGTGTGATTACTGCAAGGGTTCCTTCACTACCAAGAAGTAGTTGAGAAATATCTGGCCCCACAGCACCGGCAGGAGCGCCGCCCGTGCGAATGATTGTGCCGTCCGCAAGTACGGCTTCAAGTGCATGCACCATGTCTTCGATTTTTCCGTACCGCGTTGAGTACTGACCTGCCCCACGGCACGCAACCCATCCGCCAACAGTGGCAAGATCAAAAGATTGTGGGTAGTGGCCAATGGTAAGACCGTGAGTACGAACTGCTTCTTCTAAATCAGGGCCAAAAGTGCCAGCCAACGTTTCAACGATGCCAGACACCTCATCAATTGATTCGATGCCTTGCATCTGCGTCATGTCGAGTGCGACACCGCCAAAAAGGGGGATCGCTGCACCGCATACTCCACTTCGTCCACCAGATGGCGTGACTGGAATTTTGTGATCATTGCAATACGCCAACAAGGTTGATACTTCTTGTGTGTTCTTTGGGCGGCAGACAACAGCCGGAATTTGTGGAACCTCATTACGAAGCGACCACCGAAGCGACAATGGCCACCAGTCACGGCCATGTTGCGCGCGTTCTGCCGCATCGACTGTGGTGTCACAGATTGCACCGAGCTCATGCGCCTCTACTTCAGTTAATGCACGTCCAGGGCTTGGTAGATGAGACGTTGCAAGAGCAGGGTCGCCACCAAATTCGATTGGTTCTGTGGCCTGAGTTGAAAATGTATGAATACTCATTGTTATCCCTTATATGAGTCGATGAATTCTTGTTCTGTCACCATTGCTGCGGCGTCTTCACGAGCGCAAGCATCAATGAACTCTGCAATGCTTGCTGAACTCTGTGCATCATCCCACCCGAGAAGTGGAGAAATAAGGTCTGCTGTAGCGCGTGCTGCTGAAACGCTTGCACGTCGGTTAAGCAAGCGCGCCCGAGTACGACGACTAAGAATGTCATCAATAGACGTGGCCATTTCATGTGTGACTGCATACACCGCTTCGGCGCGCAAGTAGGGAAGTCCATCTACTAACGGTCCGGACAGTGATGGATCGTTAGCGATGAGGGCAGCGATGTCTGCGGCGTCGCTTCCAAAGCGACCATCGAGGTGATGATCGCGCTGTGATGCGCGGATGCTGCGACCCTTTGCCCCATGAAGCGACATTGACTTAGTGCGACAGCGAGTCTTGGTGCCCAGGACTTCAGAGACGGCGTCGACAGCATCCTCTGCCATCTCGCGATACGTAGTGAGTTTTCCACCAGTCACTGTGACGACTCCGTTATCAGACGTGAATACTCGATGGCGACGGCTGAGATCGGCAGTGCGGCCAGCTTTTGCAGAAGAGTCATCCATTTTTACAAGTGGGCGAAGGCCTGACCAGACGCCCGTTACATCTTCAAATGTGACATCAGTGTTGACGCTTGCGTTCAGCGCCGTAAGTACATATTCAATGTCGTCACGTGTGCATTGTGGATCATTCACAGGGCCTTTGTAATCAGTGTCGGTTGTGCCGATGTAGGTGAATTGGTATGTGCCGTCGCCACGAGAGATCCAGGGGACTACGAACAAACTGCGCTTGTCGCTTGGCACGGGAATAACAACTGCAATGTCATTGCGAACCTTTTCCCAGGGCACGGTGAGGTGAACGCCCTTTGCCGGACGAATAGTGTCTGGGTGAGACGCCTCATCGAGGGCGCGAACATCATCAGCCCATACACCTGTTGCATTGACAACTGCTTTGGTGCGGATAGTGAAATGAGTGTCGCCGACTAAGTCGTGCACACGAACAGTGTGCTGAGTGCGATTGCCTGAATCAATTCCTTCAACGCGGCATTGGTTTGCAATAGCAGCTCCGTTGTCTGCGGCACTGCGCAGTACTGAAAGGGTAAGACGAGCATCGTCGGCTTCTGCGTCGTAATACATGTATGCAGATGAAAGCTTTTCTCGGGCCATTGTGGGCAAATGCGCAAACGCAGCATCAGCAGAAAGTCTGCGATGAAGGCGGCCAATGCGCCATCCACCGGTGAGGTCATACATCCACATGGCAGAACCAAGTGCACGAGCAATTTTCTTTGAGACGACACTGTTCTTTGTGAGAATCGGAATCATGAAGGGAAGTACATGTACGAGGTGTGGAGCATTGCTACGCAAACGCTTGCGTTCACGCAATGCTTGATATACCAGACGAACGTCGCCTTGTTGGAGGTACCGCAATCCGCCGTGAATCAGTTTTGACGATTTCGATGACGTACCTGATGCAAAGTCGTCACGCTCAAGAAGGCAGGCGCGAAGGCCACGAGAGGCTGCATCAAGTACGACACCTGCTCCGGTGATTCCACCACCGATCACGACAACGTCGAATTCTTCGCTGGAAAGACGAGAAAGGGACAAGGACCTGGAAAAATTGTGGGGGGTAGGCACGAGACAGAGCCTATGTGGTTTGGGCTTTTGAAAGAACTCTGTGGTTCGCAGGCCATTCGTACGAGCGTGGGTCGATCCACGTCCACCAAGCAGCCGAACTGCCTTGCAATACATGGATTGTCTGACGCAACCCGAGACGAGGTGGTGTCTGCTCTGTGCCCGAGAGTCGGGTGAGAAAAAACAGGCTCCCTGTTTGAAAAGTCGGACTAGACAGATGTGACGCTCGACACATACACTGCCCATGCGGGGATTTTCTCCGTGACTGAGGGGGGTTTCGATGTTCGGATCAGATCTGTCGTGGCGGCACCAAGGAGCATGTAACGGCTTGGACCCTGATGTCTTTTTTCCTGACTCTGATGCAGCTGCAGAAGAAGCCAAATCAATATGTAGCTCGTGCATGGTGCGGGCGTCATGTCTCGAGCACGCCATCGCTGTTCGTGAAAAAGACGGAGTCTGGGGAGGCGCTACAGAACGGGAGCGCCGCAGAATTATTCGTCAAAGACGCCGCACAGCGTAGATACTTGGTGCATGGCGCATTCCGAAGAATTCATTGGCTGGCCCACATTGCTGGCCCACATTTTGGATCGACGCGATCTTGATGCCGCGCAGGCAGAATCTGCCATCACACAAATTCTGAACGGAAATGCAACGCCATCTCAGATGACTGCCTTTGTCGTTGCAATGCGCGCAAAGGGAGAAACCATTCAAGAACTTGAAGGCATGTTGCACGCTGTTCGTTCAGCTGGCATGAAAGTTCATCTCAGTGCGGAACTTGCATCACGTGCCATTGACATAGTTGGTACCGGTGGAGACAAGAGCAACACCGTCAATGTGTCAACGATGTCAGCGTTGGTTGTGGCTGCAGCTGGTGTGCCTGTGTGTAAACACGGCAACAGAGCAGCATCATCAAGGTGTGGAGCAGCTGATTTGCTTGAAGCTGCTGGGGTAGCAATCGAGCTTGATCCGCAAGGAGTGGAAGCATCAATCGCTGCAACTGGGTTTGGTTTTTGCTTAGCGGCTCATTTTCATCCCGCTTTTCGCTACACAGGCCCGTCGCGTCGTGAAATCGGAGTGCCAACGGTATTTAATTTGCTCGGGCCGATGGCGAACCCAGCGCCGATCTCAAACATGTTGGTGGGCGTGGCGATGCCAAACATGATGGAGGCAATGGTGGGGTCATTGACCTCTCGTCATGTCACCAGTGCATGGGTTGTGCATGGTCATGGTGGACTTGATGAACTTGCAGTCAGTGGTCCGAACATTGTGTATGAATTGCGACATGGCAACATATCTCGATTCGAAATCGACGCTGCTGATTTCGGAATTTCTCACTCGTTGCTGGCAGATATTCGTGGGGGAGACGCCACGGACAACTTGGTCATTATGAATGATTTGTTCGCTGGTAAAGCGGGTGCTGTTCGTGACATCGTGACATTTAATGCTGGCTGCGCACTTTTTGTCGCCAATCATGTCGGGTCAGTGGCTGACGGTATTGATGTGGCTCGTGCCACCATCGATTCAGGTGCGGCAGCAAGCATCTTGGTGAAGGTCGTGGCCGTTAGTTCGGCTGAAGCCGAGCGCATGCAGGTCTAACAAATGGAACCGTGTCACACCCTTTCGTCACTCTTGTGACATGGACATCACGCCTCTCACCCTCTCAGACGCCCCACAGTACGAACCAGTTCTCATGATCTCATGTGCCACCTGTGTCATGGCAGAGACCGATGCTTGTGGTGATTGCATCATGACTTTTCTCTGCGATGCTCCTGCTGAAGGGGCTGTCGTTCTTGACCTTCAGGAACTTCGGGAAATTAGGTTGCTCGCTCAGGCCGGTTTGGTGCCTACGCTTCGGCACCGTGCCGTTGGCTAAATCTTCCTCCCGTAATCCCACAGTCGTCTCTCGAGTCGCCCCTCAGGGACCTGAGTATTGGTCGCAATTGCATGCCATCGGTCAGGAAGCTGGCCTTCATTCACTCGGAGTAGCTCCGGCCGACGTGATGCATCGTGCACGTCTGCAGATTCAGAACCGCATTGATCTTGATCTTGTCAACGACATGAAATTTACGTTCTTACGTCCGGAACGTTCGACAACACCAACTCAGCATCTTGACGGAGCACAATCAATCATTGTTGGTGTTCGCTCATATGCAATAAACGACCATTCAGATGTCGGTTCGTCGTCTCCATTAGCCAGAGTTGCTCGCTATGCATGGCTTGATCATTATGGTCACCTCAAAGATTCGCTGTCTATCGTTGCTGAACGCTTACGCCATGACGGTCATCGCGCTGTCGTATTTGCAGATGACAATGCAATGGTTGATCGCGAAGCGGCATGGCTCGCTGGCCTTGGTTGGTTTGGCAAGAACGCAAACATTTTGTTGCCGGGACATGGAAGCTTCTTTGTCATTGGATGCGTGATTACAACCGCAGTTCTTCCAGTGTCTACGCCTATTGATGACGGATGTGGTGCGTGTTCTCGCTG
>CAMDVC010000038.1 GCA_945878785.1 Bifidobacterium breve
AGGTGCGATTGAGGCAGATGTGGAGCCAGGCACGGTTCATCTTGCAGTTCCGTTTAGTACCCATTGGAAGCTGACGTTAGGTAACAACAAAATTGAGGCTCGTCCTGCTTTTGGTTTGACCAATGCGTACGACGTTGCAAGTGCCGGAAGTATCCGATTGGCATTTGAATCGAGCCTTATTCATTCTTTTGCTGTGTTGCTTCAATTTGCTGCGTGGTGTGTTGTCGCTTTTTTTGCGCTTGTTCGCCCACGCCGTCCTTCACGTAGGCATTCTTCGGTATCGACAGTGCCTGATGCTCCGGTCATGAGATTCGTGAGCGAGGAATCGTTGTGAAGTTGTTACGTCGTGTTGTTGCGTTTGTGCTTCTCTGTGGGGTCAGCGCAGTAGTTGTTGTTGTTGATCGTCATTCTGGAAAACAATCGGTGGGTGCATCATCTGCCATCGTTGAATTTGCAGGTTTCCCACAGGCATCCGACGGAACTCGTATCAGTACATCATGGTTCTGTCCTGGCGCAGCTGCGGGCGACGGAATCAGCAGTGCATCTGTTGTCATTGTTAATCCAAGTGACAGTGACTTGACTGCCACAGTTAATTTTTTTAGCGATTCATCAGCAGATGCAGAAACAATTACCGTTACCGCGCGCTCTCGAAAAGAAGTAGATGTCCTTCGCGGGCGAACGGTCGGGGTTGTTGTTCCGGTCGTTGAAATAATTGGGTCGATTGGTTCAGTCGAGCAAGAACTCATTTATGCTGCGGGCGACGTGACGTCTCAGTGTGTTTCGCAAACTTCGAGTACGTGGTACTTCGCTGACGGGTTTACGGCAGAAGGTTCAACGCAACGTTTAGTGCTGACAAATCCATTTCCTGAAAGCGCCGTAGTTAATGTGTCGTACACAACGACAAATGGTCGTAGGACTCCTGCGTCATTGCAAGGAATCATTTTAGATGCGCGTTCATCCCGCAGTATTTCGTTGGCCGATGCCGGTGCTCAAAACGAAGCGCGACTAGCAGTTGAAGTCAAGGCATCAACGGGTCAAATAATTGCATCACGTATCCAGCATTATCTCGGTGCAGGACGACTCGGGTATTCCACCACTGTGGGTACTCCCATGGCTTTGCGTGACTGGTGGTTTACGTCTGGGCGCACGGGTGCAATGGTGTCTGAATTGTTGATGGTGTTCAATCCGTCAGATTCTCCTGCGCAAGTTAATGTTTCATTCTTTGGGCCAGGAATCACCAATGGACTGGGGATTGACCAGACCTCCAAAGCTGCAGCACCTTCAACGGCGATTGATATTCCAGCTGGTGGATTAGTTGCCATCAATACAGATGCCCTTGCAGATTTACCAAAGGGAGACCATGCGATGGTGGTGTCGGCGGTTAACAATGTTCCAGTAGTGGTGGAGCATGTACTGAGTCAAAGAGTTGGTGGAAGTTCCTTTACGGCCATCACAAATGGAATTCCTGGTGGCTTGTTGTCGCAGAAATGGCGAGTTCCGAGTGGATTGTTGAACGGTGCGAGAAACGCATTGTCAGTAGTGAATACAACTGGCGTGGACGGAACGTTTACGGTGTCGGCGAGTGGTCCTGGTGGCGATGTGGAATTACCATTGCTGGTTGATGTTGTTCTTGGCGCTGCATCAGTGATCAGTATTGACGTACCTGCTGATGTAAAAGACGGTGAAGTGACAATTACTGCGACAGTCCCGGTAGTTGTGCAACGACGCACTACCAGAGGTCATGGACTAGTCGGTTTCGGAATAGTGGGAGCGCTTCCCATAAGGTCTCGGTAATGGTTCGAATACTCACGGTCGCAGGTGCAATGGTTATTGCTCTTGTGGTGTCGTGGTTTCTACGTCGTCGCCAGAACGATGCACCAACACAGGGCGGTTTCGAATTACCGGTGCAACTTGATCGCAATGATTTTGCGTCGCCAGAAGCACCATGGTTGGTTGTGGTGTTTACGTCAGCTGCTTGCGGTACGTGCAATGATGTCGTCTCAAAGGCTGAAGTCTTGTCGTCACATGATGTTGTTGTGGTGCGAGTGGATTACACCACTGATGCACAGATGCATGCTCGTTACAAGATCGAAGCTGTTCCCGCGTTGGTTGTTGCAGATGCAGTAGGCGTTGTGAAAGCCGGGTTCTTGGGGCCCATCAAAGCGCAAGACTTATGGGCAGCAGTAGCTGAATGTCGTGAACCAGGCAGTTTGCCCGGCTCATGTCAAAATCACGGCAACTAAGCCGGAGCGTCGCTTGTGGCTGGTGTATCAAGTCCTTGTTGCACCAGACGACCAACGGTCGGCCCGTCGATAGTTTCTTCAACAAGAAGAGCTTCAGCAACTAGTTCAAGTCCACGGCGATGACGTGTCAACACTTCATGCGCGCGAGTTTCTTGCTCGAGCAGGATGCGAGAAATTTCATCGTCAACAAGTTGAGCGGTTGAATCGCTGTATTCGCGACCACTTGTCATGAGATCTTCACCCAAGAAGACTTGCTGATTTCCGGTCCATGCCATTGGGCCGATCTTGTCTGACATGCCCCATTCGCGCACCATGCGGCGCGCAATTCCTGTTGCTTGCTCAAGGTCGTTTGCGGCACCACTGTTTAGGTGTCCAAAAATGATTTTCTCGGCCACACGTCCACCCATTGCTTTACAGATCAGATCTTCAAAGAACTCTCGCGAGTATGTATGACGTTCTTCCGGGAGTGACCATGTGACGCCAAGTGCCATCCCGCGAGGAAGGATGGTGACTTTATGCAATGGATCAGAGTGTGGAAGCACTACTGCCAATACTGCATGGCCGCCTTCGTGGTACGCAGTGGCACGTTTTTCTTCGGGGTTTAGCACCAATGATTCGCGTAGTGCGCCCATAACAACACGGTCACGTGCATTCTCGAAGTCGATGCGTTCAATGGCAAGTGACTCACGACGAACAGCAAAGAGGGCTGCTTCGTTCACGAGGTTTGCAAGATCAGCACCGCTCATTCCGGGTGTAGCGCGGGCCATTGTCTCAAGGTCGACTTCTGTTCCCATGCGCTTGTCGCGTGAGTGAACCTTCAAGATTGCAAGTCGCTCTTCAAATTCAGGAAGTGGGACAATAATCTGTCTGTCGAAACGTCCTGGACGAAGCAATGCGGTATCAAGAACATCGGGGCGGTTTGTTGCCGCAAGAATCACGATGCCCTCAGTGGCTTCAAAGCCGTCCATCTCTGACAGCAATTGGTTCAAAGTTTGTTCGCGTTCATCATGACCGCCACCTAGTCCTGCTCCACGCTTGCGTCCAATGGAATCGATTTCGTCGATGAAGATAATTGCTTTACCGAGTTTCTTTGCTTGCGTAAAGAGGTCACGCACACGGCTTGCACCGACTCCAACGAACATCTCCATAAAGTCGGAACCGGTGACTGAAAGGAATCCGACTCCTGCTTCACCGGCAACGGCGCGTGCAAAGAGTGTCTTTCCAGTTCCCGGAGGGCCAACAAGTAAGATGCCTTTCGGAACACGTGCTCCGATTTCCTTGAAGCGTTCTGGCTTACGCAAGAAATCAACAACTTCTTTGATTTCAAGTTTCACGCCGTCATATCCGGCAATGTCGGAAAAAGTAGTTGATGGTTTATCTGCTTGGTATGCCTTGGCCTTGCTCTTACCAACAGACATGATGCTGCCTGCTTGCCCCATGGCGCGACGTTGCATCCACATGAAAAATGCGATCACAAAGGCAAAGGGGAGAATGATGGGTAGCAAACTGGTGATGAAGTTGGCCTGAGGAGTCTTGAAGTCGTAGTCGACTCCCATTTGCTTAAACAGTTGTTCGTCCGCATCACTGAGGTTCATTGCTCCGGTCGTAGTGAATTTTGTGCCCGACTGGAGGGTGCCCGAAATAATATTTGAGGAGTTGTTGATGGTGACTTTTTTGACGTCGCCATTTTTTACCTGTACGAGGAATTCGGTGTAGCTGAGTTTGTCTCCAGTTGGAGTGGCGAACAATTGGCTGCCAAACGCAAGCACCACCACGCCTGCAACGATGGCCCAGATGGCCCATTTGGGAACAGGCGGCTTGCCATCGGCGCCGGGCTTGCCATTGCGCAGACCTTTGATGGGGTTGCGGCCTTGTGGGTTGCGGGATGGTGGAGGGGGCGGTGGTATATCGCTCATGTGTTCATGCTACGGGTGCGGTGAGCCCCCTTACGAGCGGCATCACCTAATTTGTGGCACACGGTGACTACCGTTTTCGTCATGGCTAGGCAATGCACCCGACAAGGCTGTGTGCATTCCGCCACAGTCACGCTGACGTATCAGTATGCGAGATCCTCGGTCTGGCTTGATGACCTCAGCCCAGAGCGTGACCCACATTCATATGACTTGTGTGTTCAGCATGCGAATCGACTGACAGCTCCCTCCGGATGGCACTTAGAAGATCGCCGTCAACGCGTTCATGTGTACAACCCTGGCCGCCTCGCCGGGTAATCATCTTGGATCAGACGGCATCGCGTCAATCACGAGCAAGCCAGGTACTGCTGTTCTGGCTCATCGCGTTTGTTGTAGCAAACTTCGCATCACTTCTTGTCTTGGTATTGACGGGGAACAGTGACTCTTCTAAAAATGACATGTCCACCCTTGATGTGGCACTCAGTGCAACCGCAATGTGGATCGTGTATCTATTTGCCACGACACAGTTCCTGCAAGTGACCTGGAAAAACTTTCGCGTAACAATAGGTGCCACATTCCAGCGACGTGATGTTGCCGTTGGTATTCCATTGGGAATCGCGAGCCAACTTGTTTTGGTGAACGTAGTGAACTGGCCGTTGACGCGCTTGTTCCCAGACGCCTTCTCTTTTGATGAGGTGTCAAAGCGTGCATCTGAGCTTGTTGACGGAGCGCGTGGGGGATGGGTCGTCCTGCTTGCACTTGTAGTTATTGTTGGCGCGCCCATCGTGGAAGAAATTGTGTATCGCGGCGTGGTTCAGCCTGGTTTGGTCGCTTCATGGGGCCGTTCGACAGGCATTTTGGTCACGGCAGCTTTGTTTGCAGCAATTCACATGCAACCAGTGGAATTTCCAGGGTTATTTGCCTTCGCTTTGGTGCTTGGGTGGGCTCGTCACTCAACTGGCACAATAGGTACGTCCATTGTCACCCATATGGCCTTCAACGCAACCGGGCTTGCGCTTGTCGTGCTTCTGTAAAGAATTATGAATACCGAAATCAACAACTCCGACATTCAGCAAGAATCGACTGGACCTTCGGTTCGTGCACAGGAATGGACCGCCACACTTAAGTCAATGAGCACCACTGCAGTGTTGCTTGGTGCAACGTTGATGGTGTTGTCGGTTCTTCATCCTGATTTGATTTTGCGCAACAACACACCAACGGGTGGCGATATGGGCGCTCATGTATGGGGCCCTGCTTACTTGCGTGATGTGCTGTTGCCCCACTGGCGATTAACAGGTTGGAGCATGGACTGGTATGCGGGTTTGCCCGTGTATCGCTTTTACATGGTGGTGCCAGCACTAGCCATCGTGGCGTTGGACGTTGTGTTGCCGTACGGAATTGCCTTTAAAATCATTGTTGCGGCTGGTCTTGTCGCCTTTCCTGCGTGTGTGTACATCATGGGGCGTGTCAGCAAACTGCTGTATCCATTGCCTGAATTAATGGTTATTGGCGCCACCATGTTTCTCTTTGATGAGAGCTTCACTATTTATGGTGGCAACATCGCTTCCACAATGGCGGGGGAGTTCTCGCACTCCATTGCATTGGCCTTTGCTATTTTGGGTCTTGGGTTTTTTGCGCGCGGTCTTGACGATGGCAAACACCGCGGTTGGGCGGCACTGTTTATTGCATTGTCAGCACTCAGCCACGGCATCGTGTTGTTGTTTGTCTTCGGCGGGGCAGTGTTGATGCTGCTCATGCGCCTTGATCGGCAACGCTTGAAGTTTGGTATCACAACTTTGGGATGTGCTGTCTGTCTCTCTGCATTCTGGGTGGTTCCGTTTCTAGGCGGACATGCGTTCATGAGCGACATGAAGTACGGCTCAGAGCCAGGCGGTGGATCTTTCAAGACCATGTGGGACATGTACTTTCCCTTGAGTACAACGCTCGACATCATGTTGATGACGCTTGCAATCATCGGTTTTGTTGGTTCGATATATCGACGACGGTTCCTTGGCATATGGATGGGTGTGTACATCGTCATATTGATGATTGGCGTAAAAGTTGCTCAAGGTGGTCTGCCAGTAATTGGGCTACTTTGGAACCCGCGCATCTTGCCCTTCTTATATTTGCTGCGCTACATGTTGGCCGCAATCGGTGCATACGAAGCCTGCCTCTTTATTCGTCGCACTGTCGCTATACAGCGCAACCCGCTTCAGATGCCGTCAGCACCAACTACAAACACGTCAACGTCACTGCTGTGGCTTGCAGCAACATTCTGTCTGGTCGTGCTCGGTGTGCGCTATCAGAGTTTGCCATTCGCAACTTTGCAATCGAATGCCACTGGTACTTCGTACGGTTGGGGCCCCGTATCGTTTCCCGCTCACCGAGCTTTTTCAGATGGTTGGTCTCGTTGGAACTTTGAAGGCTACGAAGGTAAGACAACTTTCAATGAATACAACGGTGTTGTACAAGCAATGAAGAAACTTGGAGAAGACCCCGCACATGGTTGCGGTCATGCGCTGTGGGAAAACAGTGGCGATCTCAATAAATACGGAACCACCATGGCATTGATGTTGTTGCCCTATTGGACTGATGGATGCATCGGCTCTATGGAAGGGCTGTTCTTTGAAGCTGCTGGTTCGACTCCCTATCACTTCATTTCGGCAGCGGCTTTGTCGAAACAGAGCAGTAATCCGGTTCGCGAATTGCGATATGACAACAACGACGCTGTCAAAGGTGTTGCCTATATGCGAATGATGGGTATTCGCTATTACATGGCATATACAGCGGAAGCTATTACAAAGGCCGACGAACAAACCGACTTAGCAAAGGTCGGAACATCGGGACCATGGCATTTGTATGAAATTGCTGATACAGCGATTGTTGAACCGTTGTCTGTACAACCAGTTGTGGTGAATGAACGGCCAGGCGACAGGCGCGAACGCTGGCTGGAAATTGGCACGTCATATTTCCAACACACCAACGAGTGGGCTGCATTGCCGGTGGATCATGGCCCAGAGGAATGGCAGCGTATTGATGCTGTTGTAGATGCAACGCGCAGTGTTGGTGTGGAAGGCGGGCCTGGTCGCGAAGTCGACATCGTGTTGCCTGCAGAGGGTTCCAAAATCACACCGGTATCTCTTGACCCAGTTGTGGTCTCAGATGTGAAGATCAAACAAGAGTCTTTGTCCTTCACTGTTGATCGCATTGGCGCCCCAGTTCTTGTAAAAGTCAGTTACTTTCCCAACTGGCAAGTCCGCGGCGCATCGCGTGTGTATCGCGCAGCACCGAACATGATGGTCGTCGTGCCGACAGAAAAGAATGTGACATTGTCATACGAACCATCACAACTGGATCGTTCTTCCTACGCCATTACATTGTTTGGAATTGTGATGGCCGTGTTCCTTTTTCGCAGACGGTTTCGTTACGGTGTGGCGATGCCAGCCCGCAATGACAGCGGAATTGAGCCTGAATCTAATGAAGAACTATCCGCCGATAGTCTCGGAAGTCGATGAAAACAGACCCTTCAGTCCTTGACCGCATCGTCAAGGCGTATGACATTCGCGGCACTACGCCGAATGAAATGAACGACGAAGTGGCATTTGCGCTCGGAGTTGCATTTGCAGACTTCGTTAAAGCGCCGATGGTCATTGTTGCTCGCGACATGCGAGTAACAGGGGAGTCTCTTGCGGCTTCATTTGCTAGCGGTGTTACATCGCGTGGCATCAATGTGCTTGATCTTGGGCTAGCCAGCACTGACTTGGTCTATTTCGCGGCGGGCAAACTTGATGCACCCGGAGCCATGTTTACGGCTTCGCATAACCCGGCTGAATACAACGGAATCAAATTCTGTTTGTCTGGTGCACGACCTGTAGGGATCGATACCGGTCTTGCAACAATTCGTGATGCTGCAAAATCAGTGCTTACGGGTAATGGGCCTGGCGTAGTAACGGGTCGCGGAACAGTGTCCACTCGCAACATGCTTGATGAATTTGCTGATCATGTCGTGTCGTTTATTGATGTCAACGCGCTTGTGCCCATGAAAGTTGTTGCAGACACCGCCAATGGTATGGGTGGACTCATTGTTCCTGTTGTTTTTGAGCGCCTTCCCATGATGCAGCTTGAAGTGATGTACCCGGAACTTGATGGCAGTTTCCCGAATCATCCAGCTGATCCCATCCAGCCAGCAAACCAACGAGATCTTCAAGCTCGTGTCACAAGCGGCGGTTTTGATATCGGCCTTGCTTTCGATGGTGACGCAGACCGAGTGTTTGTAGTTGACGAAAAGGGGAGAGGGCTATCTGGCTCAACCACGACGGCAATTCTTGCTGCTGCTGTCTTGCGCAACAATCCGGGTGCCACCGTGTTGCACAACCTCATTTGCTCACGCTCTGTCGCGGAAGTCATTCGCGAAAGCGGCGGAGTGCCCGTGCGCACTAAAGTCGGCCATAGCAACATCAAGCAAGTCATGGCAGAAACGGGTGCCGTGTTTGGTGGTGAGCACTCGGCTCATTATTACTTTCTTGATAACTACCGAGCAGACTCGGGCATCATCGCCACCATGTTTATGTTGCAAGAATTGTCACGCACCAAAATGCCTCTGTCACAATTACGTCAACCATTTGAGCGATACGAAGCAAGCGGCGAGATCAACACCAGCGTCTCTGATGCTCACGTTGTTATGTCTGCGGTAGCTGATGCATACAAAGCCCATTCTCAAGATTGGGTCGATGGCCTCACAGTTGATTGTGGTGATTGGTGGTTCAACCTTCGCCCATCAAACACAGAGCCGTTACTTCGCCTCAACCTAGAGGCCACAACCAGAGCAGAATGCGACGATCACGTGGTCGAAGTACTGTCACTTGTGACATCTGTCTGACAATGAAAGAATGATTCCATGACTATTGACCGCACCCTTCTCGACATCCTTGCTTGCCCAGAAGATAAGGGCCCATTGTTTTACGTCGAGTCAGAGAACATTCTTTTCAATCCACGACTGAAGCGTTCGTATGCAGTTGTTGATGGCATACCGGTCATGCTGATTGAAGAATCCACTCGGGTGACAGATGCAGAGCATGCACGACTTGAGTCGCGCATCGCTGCTGAGGGCTTAAAGCCCACCTTTACCCGTTGATTTGGGTACACTTAATTCGTAATCGGGCTGATCAGAGCGGTGCCAGTTGGCCCCAGCCTCGATTCATTATGTAACTCATTTAAGGAGCCACTATGTCCTCTCTCGCCGATCGTCGTGATTATCGCGTCGCTGACCTCAGCCTTGCGCCATTTGGTCGCAAAGAAATCCATCTTGCTGAACACGAAATGCCTGGCCTTCGTTGGATGCGCAAACAGTACGGCCCATCAAAACCTTTGAAGGGTGCACGCATCTCTGGTTCATTGCATATGACCATTCAGACAGCAGTTCTCATTGAGACGCTTGTTGAGCTTGGTGCAGAAGTGCGTTGGGCAAGTTGCAATATTTTCTCCACACAAGACCATGCAGCTGCGGCTGTTGCAGTAGGTCCTCACGGAACCGAGAAAGACCCGCAGGGTGTTCCCGTATTCGCTTGGAAGGGTGAGACCCTCGAGGAATATTGGTGGTGCACCGAGCAGATGATGACATGGCCAGATGGCAATTTGCCGAACATGATTCTTGACGATGGCGGCGATGCAACACTTCTTATCCATAAGGGTGTCGAATTTGAGAAAGCTGGCGCAGTGCCAGATCCAACGTCAGCATCAAACCCAGAACTTGCATTGATTCTTGGTCTCTTGCAGCGAACACTAAAAACTGATCCTGCAAAGTGGACTCAGATGGCAGCATCTATCAAGGGTGTTACAGAAGAAACCACAACAGGCGTCAAGCGTTTGTACAAGATGTTCGACAAAAACGAACTTCTGTTTCCTGCAATCAACGTGAACGACAGCGTGACAAAGAGCAAGTTCGACAACCTCTACGGTTGCCGTCACTCGCTCATTGACGCAATTAACCGCGCAACTGACGTCA
>CAMDVC010000039.1 GCA_945878785.1 Bifidobacterium breve
GCATGCGCGTAACCGGAATCAGCAGCGATGACAAAGGCATCGGCAGGAAGGTGTTGGCGAACATTGGGGTGCGGTGGGTCTCCGCCAATAAAGATGAGTGTGTGGCTTGGAGCCATGTGTCGATTCCTCCGCTGGCATTACCCAGATCAGGTTTTCGGGTCGGTTACCGCAGTAACCCTCTCAGCCCGCTGATCGCGCGAGCTCCCCGTGATGTGTTGTACCTGTGATGTTATACCTACATGGGTCTAAGTTGTCATAAACAGAACTCAGTGACACTGTTCGCTGGAAATACAAGGGGGAATCATGGGTGTATTAGACGGACGCATTGCGTTAGTAACTGGCGGAGGCCGCGGTATTGGTCGTGCGATCTCTGAGTTACTCGCCTCTGAGGGCGCAACTATCGCCATTAACTATCGACGCGACAAAGAAGCGGCAGAAGAAACGCAACGAGCAATTCTTGATGCTGGCGGGTTGGCCACCATTCATCAAGGGTCAAATGACATTCCCGCAGAGAATGTGGCGCTGGTGAAAGACGTATTGTCTGTTCATAGCGGAATTGATATTGCAATTCTGAATGGTGGTATCGCATCAAAAGGTCGCAGCATTGCTGATACAGAGGCAGAGGAATTGTGGCAGTTGGTTGCAACACATGCGCTAGGGCCACATCAGTTGTGCCGTGCGTTGATTCCGTCGATGCGTACTCGGGGACGTGGCGACATTGTGTTTATCTCGTCAGTTGCAACCTCAGGAATGTCTGCCAATGGTGCGCCGTACAACATGGGTAAAGCTGCAATGGAAGCACTTGCTCTGACCTTGGCAAAAGAAGAACGTCCGAACAACATTCGCGTCAACATCGTCGCGCCTGGCCTTGTAGAGACTGACATGGGTGTACGTCTTGCGCGTGCCATCACAGGACGTCGCGAGATGGACGATCTTCGCTCGATGGACGAGGCAGCTCCCTTTGGTCGGGTGTGCCAGCCAGAAGACATCGCAAATGCAGTGCTGTGGTTCTGTTCCCCTAGCGCCAGTTACATCACAGGCCAACGAATACAAGTCGATGGTGGCGGTTCTAACCTGCGGGTAGGCCAATAATGCCGTTTGTCGTGTTTGGCGCCCCTGCAAGTAGATAGCCTTCACAACGTGAGCCCACTTGCCCCCCAAAACACTGACACCATTATTGAGATCACGGACGAGGCACTCGTTCAACTCAAGATTCTGCGCGATGAAGAACCAGAAAAAGAACGTCTCGGACTTCGTCTTGAAGTGATGGCAGCGCCAGGTGAAGAGTTCAAGTACGACCTGTCGTTTGAGATTGTCACGCAAGCTGCGTTTTCTGACGAAGTGCGCACCATTAACGGTCTCAAAATAATTATTCCGCTTGCCAGTTTTGAACACATCAATGGTGGAACTCTTGATTACTCAGAGCGTCAAGGTCTAATTATTCGCAACCCGAATAAGCCACCAGTCGCAATGATTGAAGGTCTCGTCAATGATGATGAGTTCTCAGCAGCTATCGAAACTGTTATTTCTGTTGACGTGAACCCAGCACTTGCATCGCACGGTGGGTTTGTCACTTTTGTTGGTCACGACACTGAAGGTGTTGCCTATTTGACTATGGGCGGAGGCTGTCACGGTTGCTCGATGAGCAAGATGACCATGCTTGAAGGTGTGCAAACCACGCTGATTGAACAGGTGCCAGGGGTGCTAAAAGTTCGTGATATAACTGATCACGCAGCGGGAGCAAATCCGTATTACAGCTAAGGAACTTCGTATGAAGGTCAGTCAATTATGGACATACCCAGTGAAATCCATGATCGGAGTGACCACCGATTCAGTTTCCTTATCAACACTTGGCATTGTCGGCGATCGCCATTGGGCAATTCGCGATATTGAACGCGGCGGAATTCGTGGCGCCAAGAAAATTCCTCTGCTGATGCAGTGTTCTGCACGATCAGCCGGTGATGGCTCTGCACACGTAATCATCACGTTGCCGAACGGACAAGAAGTCAGCAGTCGAGATGCAAATGTTGACGAAGTACTCAGCGCAACATTTGAACGGCCCGTGTTGCTTCAGTCATTGCCAACAGATGGTTCGACTGAGCATTTTGAATCTGGAGTGCCTGATAATCCCGACATGATGACTGAGATTCGACAGATACTGGGACGAGAAGAAGATGAGCCACTGCCAGACTTCGCAGTGTTTCCACCAGTTATTTTTGATTTTGCTACTCCGCCAGGAACTCACTATGACTGCTGGCCATTACTAGTGATGACATCTTCTGCGTTCGAAGCAATGCAGAAGGCAGTACCTGATTCGGTAGTGGACATTTTGCGATTCCGCCCGAGCGTTGTGCTCGACACACCAGATGAAACTGGACATCCAGAATTCTCATGGAAGGGCCGTACAGGGCAGTTGGGTTCGGCTGTTGTTGAGTTCTTAGACCCGTGCCCGCGTTGCGTCATGATTACACGTCGTGTCACTGATGACATTCCTGACGATCGTGCGATTCTTCGTCATGTCATCCGTGAATTAAATCAAGCAGCTGGAATTTACGCCAGTATTGTCACGCCCGGAAAAGTTTCCGTCGGCGACACCCTGACATTTCTATAATGCAAAGAGTGGCTAGCGGCGACCCTGCTGCTTAGTTTTGGCAGCTTTTTCTTCGGCTTTGCGGGCTTTGCGAGCCTCACGCTTTTCAGCTTGAGCAGCTTCATCAATTTCACGAACAGCAGTAGTTGGTGCAGGACCTGATGGCGCGAAACGCTCATCGGATGCAACGAGCAAACGGAAACCTTTCAGTGAACGCGAATACTGAATGACCATGAGGCGCACTGCGTCAAGGCCAAACTTCTCGAGGGCCTCTGGCAAGACAACGTGTAGTTCTTCAAGTGATGGATCTTCTGATGAGTCACCGAGCTTTTCAATAGTCCACTGTGTGCATGGCTCGGCGAGAACAACACCTGCATCATGAGCAGCGCGGCGCTTTGCAATGCCGTCGCGAACAAGAGCACCAAGAGATGATTCATCATCAAATGCCGTGGCAGACAAACCGACGATGCGAGCGAATCCGTCGCGAAGGTCGCCTTCAAGTGCCAATGTCAAAGTGGCAATTGTTGAGTCTTCAAGATTTTCAAATGCAGCGGTGTAGCGGCGGTCAAGGAGAAAGCGATCTTTGTCTTCGTTCATCGTTAGAGCCTTTCAGGGGTACCGCAGGAGGCTATTGGCGGATTGGCTTATCGAGACAAGGCTTGCATTTCAAGTACCCGGACTGGGGTTGTAAGACCCGTGCGGATACTGGGCAACAGCCCCCCGATACCCAAATTGGAACGCCAGGTCACGGTCCACTTAATGGCGGTGTTTGCGGCGTATGTGCCGGCCCCTCTGGTGTGCGACGCAGAGGTGTAGGTGTACATACATTCGCTTGTGTCATCGTCACCGCGAGATTGTGACCACGGAGTGCCAGGGCCTTTACATGTCACTGCACTGTTTCCGTCTCCGGGTGAATAGATGAGTGATGTAGGAATTGCTGTCGTTGTAACGGAGATTGGACCAACGGATGTCGGGATGTAGGCCGTGACACTGACTGGCTTCCACACTGCACGCGGTACCCAAAACCACGTGCCGACATTGACAACCATTTTGTTTGATGGTGGTGCAGTTTTAATCAACAACATATTGACAAGTCGCGACACCTTGTTTTCGGAATGTTGCGCGACTCGAGATGAAGTTGTTTGCGGTATCCAATGCAATGACTGACCGGCAGGGCAACGTCGAACATACAACACGTCATCAATACCTTCTCGGGATCGAATGGTGATTGGTCCTGACGAGGGGCCGGGAGTGGGCGTGATACTTGTAACAACATGCCAAGAACACTGATTGTGCGTGGCGGGTGTATTGAAAGTGACTTGTGCTTCGATGTTGTCGCCAATCAGTGAGCCAGAGCCGTTGGCCTCTGCCAGAACAACAGGTGGCTGCCGTGAGATTCCGATGAAAATGGTGAGAACAATGGCGCAGATAGATAACCAAGCCAGTGGGTGGTTAATGGAACGTGACTGCACGGTGAACCTCCTAGGAAAACTGATTGTCGGGACGAGATTGTGACGAAACTCAAGCCCGTTGTGCAGTCAGGATGTGTGCGGCGCCTGGGTGTTGTTGGCGAGTCGCATGGGGATAACCTGTAAGGACCCTGAAAACAGGTTGCACGTGGAAAGCAGGTTGGTGTCTATGACCCAGCAGCACCCAGAGTTAGAGCAAGAGCAGGCGTACATCCTGCATGCCTATGAGTGCCTTGAAGCGAGCCGTGTCGGCGCACTCAAGATTCGTGAATTGACGTCATCTGGCCCTGGAGGAACATTCCAGGCTCGACTTGAGCGCAATGTATTTGACGAAAATCTTGTTCACCGTTTAGAACAACTTGAATTGGGGAATGCTGCGTTGGTGTTTGGGCGTATTGATCGCGCAGCCGATTTCGGAGATGCCGTGGAAAGTTTCCATATCGGACGTCTCGCAGTGGCTGATGCCAACCGTGAACCTGTGGTTGTTGACTGGCGTGCACCGGTTGCTGAACCGTTTTATCGTGCTACTGGTCGTGAGCAAATGGGTTTATTGCGCCGTCGACATTTTGTTGTTGAAGGTTCGCAATTGTTAGCACTGGAAGATGAGTTGTTTGGTGAAGGGCATCTGGGTGTTGGGCAAGACGATGGACTCGGCGGTGATGACCCGCGCCAAGGACTTCGCGGGTACAGCACATTGCTTACTGCGCTTGGTCGCAGCCGCACCGGACAACTAGGCGACATTGTTGCCACCATTCAGGCAGAACAAGATGAAATCATTCGCTCGCCACAGGCTGGCGTGTTGGTAGTGCAAGGTGGCCCAGGAACAGGCAAGACCGTTGTCGCACTTCACCGTGCTGCGTATTTGTTGTACACACATCGTTTCCCGCTAGAGGATCAAGGCGTACTGGTTATTGGTCCAAACAGAGTGTTCTTGCGGTATATCGAACGTGTGTTGCCATCGCTTGGCGAAGCAGGCGTGCAGCAGGTCATATTGACTGACCTGATTCCTGAGGTGCAGTTCGGATTGCGCGAATCTTCGAATGTTGCACGAGTCAAGGGCAACAAGCGCATTGCAAAAGTTATTGACAAAGCAATCTCAGATCGCGAGCGTCCGCTTCGTGAAGATGTGCAATTGCCATACGGCGTTGGTTTTGTACGTTTGCGCGCTGAAGAATCAGTACAAATCATTAAGGCTGCGCGTCGTCGCTATCACCGCCATAACCAAGCGCGTCGTTATGTAGAGAACGAAGTGTGGGCGGCATTGGCTGCAAGTTTCCGAAGCGGTGCTGATGCAGAAGATATTCGTGACGCTCTAACCGGTACACCAGAAATTCGTGCTGTATTAGAGCGCATGTGGCCAGTATTGACGCCAGCCCAGTTGTTGCATGATCTTTTTGGCTCAAAAGCATTGCTTAAATTGGCTGCGAATGGCATCTTGCCCGAAGCTGATTACTTAACTTTGTATCGCGACCGTTCTGATTCATTAGACGAAGTGCGTTGGAGCAATGCTGATGCCGCACTTCTTGATGAAGCTCGATTCTTGTTGGGGCCTCGCCCACGAAAGAGCGGCAAGGTTGACGAAACTGATGAGATTCGCACCTTCGGACACATTGTGGTTGACGAAGTGCAAGATCTCACTCCGATGCAGTTGCGCATGGTCACACGTCGTTCACTCAGTGGCTCAATGACTGTTGTCGGGGATATTGCTCAGGCAACGGGGCCTCTTGCACCGAATGATTGGAAGGATGTTCTTGAGCATCTGCCGTCACGCAAAACGCCTCGCGTCGTTGGTTTATCTGTCGGATATCGCATACCAGCGCAAATTATGGAACTCGCCGACAAGGTGATGCACGCTGCAACTCCGGGGCTTCGCGCGCCACGCAGTGTGCGCGACGGTGACCAAGTGCCAGTCATCACTGCGGTCGAATCTGCCGATGCGTTGTACGAAGCTGTCATTGCGAGAGCAAATGTTCTGCTGCAACAATCAGGTGGAGGCAGAACTGCCATTATTTGCCCTGATGACATGGTTGATCAGATGTCGTCTGCATTAGATGCAGCATCAGTTCCTCACGGCCGTGCACAGGCGGCCGGCCTTGATGAGAACCTCTCTATTGTTCCCGCTTCATTGGCTAAGGGATTGGAACTTGACGATGTCATCGTGGTCGAGCCATCAGCAATTGTTGCCGACGATGCGCAAGGGTTGCGTCTGCTGTATGTGACATTGACTCGTTCAACGCGCAGTTTGACAGTGGTGCATCGCATGCCGTTGCCTGACGCAATGTTGTAACCGCTAGAAGTTGAGAAGTGGTGTTACAGCTTCAATAATGAGTGGAATAAAGCGAAGTGCTTTATCTGCATCGGCCGGACGTTTTCTCTCAGCGGCCGTATGAATCAGGTCAACGACTCGCTGCACGCTTTCGAGCACATCAATTTTTGACTCACGTATCAATGGCTCTATTGCCAACATGATTGCATCGGCTTGCGCAACTTTTTCTTTGAAGACCTTTGAGTCGCCATCAACTATTGCTTGACCGAGGCCATCTGCAACGGGAAGCAATTGTTCAAGTAGCGAAATGATGGAGCCCGTTGGTATGACGGGGATGGTTGTGGTTGAAGCGAGAGCAACAGTTGATTCGGTGCTACCTGTGATAGTGGTTGCGCACGATGTGAGAGCGATAGCGCAGAGGGAAACACTCAGTAGGCGTTTGATATTCGTCAACGAGAAGCTCCGATGGTGAGGGAATTAGACAGTGACAAGTATGCGCGCGGTGGCATAGGAATCCACCGTGACAGAAGTGCCATCAATCAAGAGAGTCATGTCGCCAGCTTCTGCGCAAATTTGCACTGTTCCGTGTGACCCTGGAACTAAATGTGACGTCTCGAGGAACTCCAACATGCCGGGAGTGAACTCAAGTTCTTCGGGGATACGAGAAACGGTGAATTCTTGCCCTGAAGAGAGCTCTGAGAGTTTCTTCGCCGACGGTGGCGTGTACCCGCTACCAGGAATTGGATTTCCGTGTGGGCAAGTGGTGGGTTCGCCGAGCAAACTACTCATCGCAACTTCTACTTCGTGAGACATGACATGTTCCCAGCGACCAGCTTCGCGATGCGCAAGGGACCATGACAAACCCAGAATGTCGGTGATGAATCGTTCAGCAATGCGGTGACGCCGCACAACTCGCACTGCAATTTCTTCACCAGTAACTGTCAATGTAATTTTTCCGCCAGCAACTTCGATGAGAGATTCATCGGACATGCGTTTAATCATTTCTGATACTGATGGCCGCGATACCCGCAACCGATCAGCGATGCGCGCCTGAATGACGTCAAGGTCGTCTTCACGCAATTCAAAAATGGTTTCGCAGTATTCTTCGAAAGCTGGATGATGTTCACCAGGGACTGCCATGTGCTCATTGTACCCACGAGGAGACAGGTATGGCTTCCTGGTGGCTCTTAGTGAACTTTTGGTTGCCCTATCGAACGAAGTCCGCCCCACGCGAGTGCAGCGACGGCACGACCAAGTGCCACAGGGTCAAAGTCGCGGCCGTGACGCAATATCTGCCGGCTAACAGTTTCGGCCATTCCTACTAATCCGATTGCAAGAGTGACTTGGTCGTCTGCAGAAATGTCCGCATGAATAAATGGGGCAATCGCTCGAGCTGCTGCATCTTCGAATTCACTGACTATGTCAGTAAATTCAGCATCAACTCTGGCTGAACTTTCATAGAGCAAGGCAAAAGCCTGCTTGTTCTCTGCTACCCACGTGAAGTAGGAAACCATTCCTTGTTCGGTTTGTGTATGTGGATTGTCGGAACCAGCTACAGCATCAGTGACTGTAGAGACGAGATCATCACCCACGAAATGCAATAGTTCGAGATACAGAGCCCGTTTCGAATCGAAATACTGGTAGACCACTGGCTTAGTTATTGATAACGCCTCTGCGATGTCGTTCATCGATGTGTTGTGGTAACCCGCAGAAGAAAACAAATCAAGGGATGTACGAAGAATTTGAGGCCGTCGATCGGGGGAAGATGTTGGCATGGCTTATTTCTATCGACCGTGTTCAAGATCATCACGCTCTGCAGCTTTAACTGCGTAGCCGATGATGATGGAGGGAGCAAGCAAAATGGATCCAGCAATGATGCAGGCAGTAACTACGGTTACGAGAGGACCTTTGAATCCGATGATAAATGCGGTGACAAAACACGCCATTGCGATGCCCCATAGTAAATAGCCAAGTCGATTGGCAGCATTGTTGATACGCGAGATTGTTTGCCGACGTGAACGAACGGGGTCGTTGCTTGATTCGGTATTTGACATACCAATAATGGTAGGGGATTCAAGTCGCTATGCCCCTGCGGTTACAGATTTGCCGGCAAGAGTCGCGTCAGTCCACCAAAAAATAAGAAGAGAGTGGGGATGAAGATGCCGAACGCGATGGGGTAAACAAAGATTTTGCGGCGACCACGACGCGTCATCAAGCCAGCGACAATTCGGATCACTATCAAGGCAAGTCCAAAGAAGAGAACGGTGGGCCAGGCGGTCGGGTCATGAAACCAACCGGCGATTGATTGCTGATCAATTGGTTCGCTAGTCACTAATGGTGTTGCAGGCAGTGGCAACACGGTTGAATCAAGAGTGGCTACCACAACAATGCGTTTTGTTGATGTCCATTTCGGATAACACGAGACCAAGGTAATTATCGCAATGTCAGGGTTTGTAGTTTTTGCAACTGCAGTATCTGTGGCCAAAACGATTTTTGGTTCACCATTAACTATGTAAGTGAAAGTGCCATCTTTGGATTCAAGAATTATTCTTTCATTGCCACGAAGTTCGTCAATGCGGCTAAAGGGAGCGCCGAACGTTGTTCGGTGTCCAGCAATTGCAACGTTGCCTTTTTGTCCTGGCATTGGAGACCCAGGAAAAAGTCCGGGACCCCGCTCTAGATCTTTAAGCCGCACGCCAGCAACGACATATTTGGAAACTCCAATAGACGGAATAGTGATTCGCCCAACTAGTCCGCCCAATTGGGGTTGGATTGGCTGAGGTTTTACGAACTGTTTCGCAATTGCAGTTTGGGAACGACCTTCAACGATTCCGGTACCCCACAATTGGTATGCCACAAAGGACAAGAGCAAAAGACCAGCCACAATCATGGTGCGGCCGAGAAAATCAATAAGGCGAGAGATGCGCCCTGGTGATGCGTTCATGTCCTTTGCCATGTTGGCGACTGTAGTGGCGTTGGTAGTGATGGCAACAGGTCACTAGCGTGGCTACGGCATGGACACCGTTATCGAGCTCTCAGGTGTTGTTGCGGTCCTTGGTCAATTTCCTGCACTGGCGGGCGTTGATCTTTCTGTGCAGCGCGGAGAAATCGTGTTGTTGCAGGGTCCGAATGGTGCGGGCAAAACATCACTGTTGCGAGTGTGTGCCGGGCTGATGCCAATAGAACGCGGAACTGGACATGTTCTTGGAATAGATCTTGCGACGAACAGGGAAGCCATTCGTTCGCGCGTCGGATTACTGGGTCATGCGAACGGTTTGTATCTCGACCTCACCGTGATGCAGAACTTGCAGTTTTGGGCATCAACAGTTGCTGCCACGGCATCAGAGGTTTCTACCGCGATGTCAACGATGCGAATAGATGGCCGACTGGCCGACGTGAAAGCGTCACAGTTGTCTGCTGGACAACGACGTCGATGTGCATTGGCAAGCTTGATTGTTCGCCGTGCAGAAATTTGGTTGCTTGACGAACCACATGCGGGCTTGGATGCCGCTGGTCGCGATGAATTAGACGCCTTGCTTCGTTCCGCTGTTGCTTCAGGGGCAACAGTTGTTCTTGCTAGCCACGAACGTGATCGTGCACTTGATTTAGCAACACGCACTGTCACTATTGACGGGGGCGGGGCAGCATGAGCACCACGGGTATCAGTAAGCGTCGCGTTGTAATTGCAGTTGCACGCAAGGACCTCACCATTGAATGGAATAGCCGCATCTTGGTGAATCAAGTAGCTCCGTTTGCTGCCAT
>CAMDVC010000040.1 GCA_945878785.1 Bifidobacterium breve
GTGCCCTCAAAGATGGTGTGAATCTTGGCGTCACGGTGCCAGCGCTCGACTGGGTATTCACGTGTATAGCCATAGCCACCCAGAATCTGGATTGCGTCTTCAGTAACACGTACTGCAGTTTCAGATGCCTTGTACTTACTCATTGAACCTTCAGCATTCTTAAAGCCGCCATTCTTTGACAACCAAGATGCACGCCAAATGAGAAGACGTGATGCATCAATTTCAGTGGCCATGTTTGCAAGTTTGAATGCAATGGCTTGGTTCATGATGATTGGCTTGCCGAAAGCAACGCGCTCTTTTGCATAATCGAGTGCGTATTCATATGCAGCACGTGCAACACCAAGTGCTTGCGCACCTACTGCCGGACGAGTTGCTTCGAAAGTCTTCATTGCAGGCTGTGCACCAGCGGAGTGTCCGCCTTCGCGAGCACGTGCGATTTTTGCATCAAGCTTTTCTTTGCCACCAAGGAGACAGCGACCAGGGACGCGAACATCTTCAAGAACAACTTCTGAAGTGTGCGATGCCTTAATACCGTGCTTCTTGTACTTCTGCCCCATCGACAAACCTTTGGTGTTTGGTGGAATCACGAATGATGCTTGGCCACGACCTTTAAGTTCTGGATCAACTGCTGCAACAACAACGTGAATGTTTGCAATGCCACCGTTAGTGATCCATGCCTTTGTTCCGTTGATTACCCATTCGTCAGTTGCTTCGTCGTATACGGCGCGTGTGCGCAATGAAGAAACGTCAGAGCCTGCATCTGGTTCTGACACACAGAACGCACCGAGCTTCACATCATCTGGTGTGCCGTAACACTGTGGCACCCACTCCATCATTTGCTCTGGCGTTCCGTTGCCGGAAATTCCTGCAGCTGCAAGACCAGAACCCATGATTGCCATGCCGAGACCAGCATCGCCCCAGAACATTTCTTCAATAGCCACTGGCATGGTGAGTCCGGTTGGATCCGACATTGCGCTCATAAGGAAATCAAGACCGTACAAACCGTTCTTTGCGGCTTCTTGAACGATTGGCCATGGGAACTCTTCACGCTCATCCCATTCGTGCGCGTTCGGGCGCATTACGTCAACAGCGAACTGGTGAATCCAGTCTTTGATCTGGAGTTGGTCTTCATTGAGGGAGAGGGAGAAATCAGCCATGGCTCTAACTTACCCGCGGGTAACACCCCTGCGTCAAATAATCAGGTGCGTTCTAAAACCCACTGCCAATGTGGTTCGCCGGGGGCACACATCGTTTGCAGATACCAACTAAGGGGGCTACTTTGGCTTTTACAGAACAGAACAAGAGGCGACTACACGCTCGCCTTTGTGAAGTCATTGGCACGGAGGAGGCTGACATTCTTATGGAGCAGCTACCGCCAATGACTTGGACAGAATTCGCAACCAAACGAGACCTTGACGAACTGCGCATTGCAACCAAACGAGACCTTGACGAATTACGCATCGCAACCAAGCACGACATTGAGTTCAGCGCAATCGCGACTCGTACTGATCTTGAGCAAGTAATCACGAAAACGCGGAATGATCTAGAGAAATCAATCATGGAAGTGAAACACTCCGTTGAGACCACGAAATTCGAGCTCACAACAACGATTCTTGAACTCACTGCCACGATGGAACGCGGGTTTCGTAATCAGAGCTGGAAAATGTTCACCGCGATCATGTCCTCACAACTTGTCACAGTTGGCCTTCTTGGGCTGATGATTAATTCGCTTCGGTGACGCAAGGCATATCAACGTAGAAGTTGACGGACCCAGTTACCGATTAGTTCGATTGCAAGAACAATTCCAAAGATCGCCATCACGATGGCGCCAGTGGTTTGAAATTCCAGGACTCTCATCGAGTTCAGCAATAGGAATCCGATTCCCCCGCCACCGACAATGCCAAGCACTGTGGATGAACGAAGGTTCACGTCCAAGATGTAGAGAAAGTGACCGGTAAACGCAGGCATGAATTGCGGTACAACGGAGGCAAAGAACTCTTGAATTTTCCCTGCGCCGACGGCAAGCACAGCTTCACGCGGTGCAGCATCTACTTCTTCTAATGCTTCAGCAAAAAGCTTGGCAGAAAAGCTCGCAGTCACCACCGTGAGTGCCAATGTTCCTGGAACAGGACCAAGCCCCATGGCGCTTACGAAGATGACTGCGATGATTAGTTCGGGGATTCCGCGGAATGCCAACATCACCAACCGGGTAACAGTAGAGAGAATTCTTTTGGTCATGATGTTGCGTGCGGCCAACAGACTAAGGGGTACTGCGATAAGTAGGCCAAGTCCCGTAGCGATTACAGCAATAACTACCGATTCCACAATTCCTGTCACCATCTCTGAGCGAACGGTTGTGAAGTCAGGTGGGAACAGATCACCAAAAACAGTGATGATCTGAGGCATGAGGGGAACAGTGCGCGCCCAGTCGATATCTATTGTCAATACGGCAACCGCGAGCGCCAGCAAGAAGCCGGAGATGGTGGCAGTACTAAACATACGATCCCACGTCCACGGTGGACTGAGAGCACGTGTTTCAAATGATTTCCTATTGACGCGAGTATCGCGAGCAATAATTCTTTGTGAAAACCAACCGTGGCGAGAAGACTGCGACAGGGCTGCGGCGTCACCCAAAATTGCGCTGCGAATGCGGACAGAAAGAAGTTCTACAGCAGTCACAACAACAAAGATGACCGCCACTGCGCCAAGTGCTGATTCATAGTCGAGAGAGCGCAACGAGGTCTGAATGAGAACACCAATACCTCCCGCGCCTACCAAGCCAAGCACAGTAGATGCGCGAATGTTTATTTCAAGACGAAAGAGCGCGGTTGCGATCATCGATGGCATTGCTTGCGGAAGAATTGATGCACGTGTGGTCTGGCGACGAGTAGCGCCTACGGAGATTGTCGCTTCCCGAGGAGCTTCTGCGGCTTGCTCAATTGCATCAGCGAACAACTTGCCCACCATTCCAATTGAGTGAATCGCAAGAGCCAGCACACCCGGCAACGGGCCGATGCTTAGTGCAGATACAAATACTGCACCGAGTACTAGATCTGGGACTGCACGAGTGAGAGATATGACTGTTCGACAGATGTACCGAATAGTGGGGTGAGGTGATGTATTTCTTGCTGCACCAAGCGCCAAAGGAAAGCTAAGAACTATCGCCCCAGCTGTTCCCATGACGGCCATCCATACGGTTTCTATAGTGGCATCAACGATGTTCGAGAGATTTGAGAAATCAGGCGGAACCATACGCTTCACCAGGCGACTAACGTCGCCGAAGCTGCTGGTGATTCCACTAAAACTCATTCCCAGAAAAATCCATGACCATACGAATGCAGCGAGGCATACAACCGTAAAGATGAACAGTTGAACTTGTGTCGCAGTAACTGGCGGGGACAGACGCTCTCTAGTAGCTGAAGGACTCATGCACTTTGCAATGCGGATTCAGTTTCGAACTGCATGGGCGTTCCGGTTGCGCGGTACACCTCCATCACTTGATCCTGACTCAATTGTGCATTCATCTGATCAAGTACAACTTGTCCGGCACGAAGACCCACAATGCGGTCTGACCAACCGAGTGCGAGTTCAACTTGGTGCAAGGTGCAAATCACAGTCATGCCGTCTTCACGAGCTATGCGCAAGATCAAATCAAGTACTTGATTCGCCGACTCTGGGTCGAGGGAAGCTACTGGCTCATCAGCCAAAAGAACAGATGGCTCTTGCATCAGGCTTCTCGCGATTGCAACACGTTGCATTTGCCCACCAGAAAGGGTGTCTGCTCGTTGGAATGCTTGTTCCGAAAGTCCGACTCGTTCTAATTGCTCAAGGGCTTTGCGGCGAAGCGCAACAGGGTACGAACGCACTCCGAGGCGAGGGCCGCGAAGACTACCGAGAGAACCAACCAAAACATTCTCCATACAGGTTGCTCGACCAACAAGACCGAACTGCTGAAAAACAAAACCAATGTGATGACGCAATTTACGGAGGGATTTTCCGTTTGCTGTTGATACATCTGTTCCTTGAACCACAACCTTGCCGCCTGTAGGAGCGTGAAGTCCGTTCAACGTGCGTAACAGAGTGGATTTTCCTGAACCGGATAATCCAATAAGAGCAAGTACTTGTCCACGGGGAACTTCGAGCGACACATTGTCCAGAGCGAGAGTTCCGTTCGGGAAACGCTTTGACAGTGACGTGACCTTCACGGCCACGTCACTGTCTGCGACAGTATTAATTACTTGCACTTGGTTGACTTAGTTGATTCGCACACTGCGCGAACACCGTCATAGTACGAGTCAGTTGTTTTGATGAAGCCCCATGATGAGTCTTCAATGATTTGGCATGTTGCCTCAGAGGCGCAACGACCGTCCTTGACCATGGCAGTCTTGTTTGCCTTGTTCAACACAATGTTGCGAACCGCATCTACCAATGACTGCGGCATGTTCAATCGAACTGCAATTGGTGAACCGGCGATCAAGCCAGATTTCCAAACAACTTTGATGTCACTTGCACCAACACCAGAAACTTTTCCTGCAGGAACATCCTTATCAAGAATGTCATCGTAAGCAAAGCCAACGTCACATGTTCCTTTGTTAATTGCTTGGACTGCCTGCGGGTGACCACCGGCGTACTGAGTTGTTTCCTTTGCTGGATCAATACCAGCTGCAAGAAGCCCTGCTGTTGGGTACAAAGTACCCGAGGTTGAGGCTGGGTCAACGAAACAGATTCGCTTGCCCTTGAAGTCTGCAATTGTTGTAACTGCCGTGTTAGTTGCCTTGGTAACGCCGTATGAGCGGTATCCGGGAACACCCGTTGCTGACGATACAGCAACACCAGCTGGCTCGATCTTTGCGCCGTTCAATTTTGCAATGACGTAGGAGAATGGTCCGTAGAACGCCAGGTCAACCTTGTTTGCAATTTGCGCTTCGATGATTCCGGCGTAGTCCGTGGCCGAGTAAAACTCAACAGGGATTCCTAGTTCTTCTTGGAACAATTGTACCAAGCCTTTATACTTCAAAGTCATGGCAGCAGCATTCTCAGAAGGGACTGCACCAATTACAAACTTCTTTGGCCACTGTGATTTATCTACTTTCACAGGAATTGTGGTTGCAGTTGTCGTGACAACTTTTGTCCATGTGTACTTTTTGTTCTTATAGGTGCAACGAACGCGGACAGCGCCGACTTTCGAGAATTTTCCATATTGAGCTTTGGTGCACTTGTCACCAACTTTTGCTTCGATTTTGGCTTGAACGCCAGAACCGGAACTGATTGCCATTACGGCGGTTAATACTGCTGTCACGGCCGCAATGCGACGTAACGTTTTCTTTGCTGAATACATGTTTTAGTTCCTTAAATTTTATTTTAAATAGTTGGATTGATTACTTAGATCCGTAAAGGGTCTTGCTGGTGAGAATTGCACTGTTTCCAGTAGTTGATCTCGCTTGAAGAGTGCAGCGGAATGAGCGCTTAGCCGAGAACGGAATTTTGACTACAACAGGAGATTTGCTGCCTGATGCGCTGAACTTAGTTCCAGTGACTGATGTGCACACTGCGACATATTTTGCAGAGCCCGACCAGCCTTTGATCTTCGAGGCTGTGAAATTGACTGTCAATGCCTTTTCACTCACTGAAATCTTCATGCCAGTCGGCGCGTGCGGGCGCTTAGACGGGATTTCGTAAATCGCAACAGTCCCGGAAAGTTCGTAGGATACGACGACCAATGCAGTTGCAGTTGGGCTATCGAGTGGTTGTATAAACATCACGCCCTCAGGTGACACGTCTCCGGCAGTAGCTGTTGCTTTGCCAGTGACAATGTTCCCTGTTGGAATTGAAGTGTTGATGTAATCGACATAGATAGGGATTACTGGGTTAGTGACATCAAAGAGGACCACTCCGCCATCGCGCTCCAAAGTAAGAGCCATCCACTTGCGGTCATAGGCACTTCCGATAGCAATACCCTCTGGCTCGGGGCCTTTTGAAGCACTGCGAGCATCGATTGCTTTGATTGCCCCAGTAGTGGTGTCCCAGTCTGCGTTGAACAAGTTTCCACGCTTTTCCTTGGCAAGATTTTCGAGCAAGTCACCCGAGTCGTAGACCAAGTCAGCCTTGAAAATGCCTGAAACTGTATTGGACTTCCAGACGCTGAATGAGCGTGTTCCGAATGAATAGGCGGACTTAACTTTGGTGCTTGATGTGACAGGAGAACCCGCAACAGACGCTGGAGCGAATGGTGTTGTCTTCAATTGGCCAATAGCTGCATCAGCAGTAAGTGACGATGAAACAGACGAGTCAGCTATCTTGCTGAATGATGAGTCTTCGTCTTCGATTTTAGTGGTATCGGTTCCACCCTTTACACATGGGTACGAGCGTGAGTCACCTTCGTTAGCGGTGAACAAGTAATTCACTCCACCGGCACGAGTTGATGCGATTGCATCAGGTAGGTACATACCCATTGTTGATTGTGGAGCAATGACTGCCGCAAGATCCTTGTTGTTCGAATCAAGACCTTTACCAACTTTTGAATGATCTTTATAACCGAGCGGCGTGAGGTTCAAAACCGCCTTAGTAGCCAAATCAATGGTGACAATAGCGTTATTCTCTTGCAAAGTTACGAAGGCATACTTGCTATCTGGAGACACCGAGATGTACTCAGGCTCAAGGTCTTGAGCCACGGTTGCCTTTGGTCCAAAAATACGACCACCTTCAAAGGCAATAGCGCTTGCACGCTCGTCGAAAGCTTCGAAAGTAAGCGTTGTCGCAACAGGTGTCGCTGCATTTACGTCAATGATTGAAACTGAGCCGTACGGGTCTGTGGTAGTTGGCAGTTTTCCATCGGTGAGGCAATACGACTTTGGTTCTCCTTCATTTGCAGACAAGACAAATTGGCCGTCTGGAGAAAAGGTCACGTGGTCTGGAAGAGAACCCACATCCACACCATTAGGAGCAGAGTCAAGAAGGTTACCATCGGTGTCTGCTAGGAAAACCTTGCCTGGGGCCTGGGAAGACGTCAATGAAGCCGCTATGGCAATGACACCGTTCCGTGAAGCGACGCTCTGAATTCCGGTTACGCCCTTTGCAGCAAGATCGAGAGACGTAACTTTCTTAGGGGCTGTCGGATCTGAGATATCAACAATATCAATCTGATTGGTAGCGCCATTCGTGACATATATACGAGAAGTTGCTGCATCGAACGCAGATATTTCTGCGCCACCGATTCCACTGCCGCTGACCCAACGACCGAGAAACTTGAGGCCTGCACCTGTTTCAGTTGCTGCACCGACCGATTGAGATGTTAGTAAAGACGTCGCGGACAACAACAATGATGCTGTCAGCGTGAGGATAATTGTGGGTTTTAAATGTTTCACGAGCGAAATAATAAAAGTGTGAGGTGACGCCAAATAGATTTCTGAACGACACCATCTCAAACTTTTGGTGAATACTAAAAGTTTGTTTAACAGGATTCTTTATTGTTACTTCGAAGTCGTGCTCCGTTAATTGTTTGTCCACGACAATGTTCAATTTGACAAATAGGCTCATCACATGCCATCGAATTTGCTCATTGACTCAGATATTCCCGAGATTGATTCGCGCGAAGGGAGAAGCTCACTACTCGCGCAAGCAAACACAGAGGAGCTCACCTCGCTAGTCGACAGGCTTCTAGAAGATGCCGAACTTTCATCACAATTGCGGATTGTCCGCTCTCCCCATACGGGAACAGTGCAATTCCAAGTACGCGAACCAGTTTGTGAGGAGCGCTTTTACCTTGCCGACGTAGTTGTCACCGTTGCTGAAGTAGCAATTGGCAATCACTTGGGTTGGGCAATGCGAGTTGGCACCGATCGACGTGCGGCTCTAGCAGCAGCCATTGCAGATGCCCTCTTCGAAAGCGGGCACAAGGAAGCGTGTGGTTCACTGCAGTCTCTTATCACGGTCACTCGTCGTGAACTGATTGACCAACGCCAATCAGAGTGGGCACAACTCAATAAGACAATCATTGAATTTGAGGAGTTGGACTGATGTCAAACACTTTTCAACTCTCAACTATTGATCCCGTACGACTTTCTAATGCAATTCTCGACGTACATGAATCACAACACGTATTCACAGTTCTGCTGAATTCTTTGAGTAATCCGGGAACGATTTACTCCGTTGACCAAAAAATCTGGGAGCGAACAGACGGATGTGCAGTTCCACTTCTTGCACTACTTGGCCATGAAACTCCATTTTGTGTATCTGGTGAAAACAGTGAAGAACTAACCGCAATTATTAAACATGTCACCACTGCCCGCCCTTCTTCTTTGAAAGACGCGCGATACATCGCAATACCGAACTCAATAACCAGTGAAGACTTTGCAGAGATATCCGCGGGAACAGATCTGCGTCCAGATTCAGCAGCCCAAATTTCTGTGTACTGCTTGGGAAGATTCTCAACCACTTCCTCATCAACTACTGGAGGCACGAGTGTCAGATTGTCTGGTCCAGGAGTTAACGGCGAATCAGAACTGACCTTTGAGCACATCGACTCGGTCGTTTTAGCAAGTCTTCTGACCAGCAAGTTTGCATTCCCTCGCGGACATGACTTTTGGTTTTGTAATAGCGAGGGTCAAGTTGTGGCAATCCCACGAAGCACCACCGTGACTCTTATCAACTCTTCTACCGAAAAGGTGTAATAAACATGGGATACGCAGCCGCTCGTGGTGGCCTCACAGCAATTCGAAATGCTGAGGACCTCGTTCGCACACTTCGCGATATGGATAAAAGCGAGCAGATTGAACTCGATCAGTTCATTGGTCGACTTCGCCTTCTTGTTGACCGAATCATGGGAGAGGCCGGAATGTGGGAACCGCGCCTGACTGCCTT
Source organism: Bifidobacterium breve (assembly GCA_945878785.1). Lineage (GTDB taxonomy): Bacteria > Actinomycetota > Acidimicrobiia > Acidimicrobiales > Ilumatobacteraceae > UBA2093. Next base: position 8,860 of record CAMDVC010000040.1, read on the forward strand.
GGCTATTCGCCAGGCAGAAGGTGACCACATTGAATCTGTTCACCTTTTGCGCGCATATAAATCAACTCTTCCGCGAATTGCTTCCACTGAGCCAATTCACGTTGATGAGATGAGACTCCTGCGCCGCGTTGTTCCAGCATTTCGTGAACCAGGTGGCCCACAAATACTTGGACGCAGCACCGACTACAGCGCTCGAATGTTGGACCCCCGCAGTAGATCTGGTGCAACAGCATCTCTTGAACCCGAAGTCGCAACGCATCTTGCCGAGAATTCTTCATCTGTGCAAACAAACACTCCACGCCTTATGAATGTTTTGCGCGACATGGATTTGCTGACTGATCGCCGCCGTACGGATGACCCTGAGCCTTTTGATATCACTCGAACCCCAGCTCGCCCACCGGCACCACGTTCGGCCCGATTGTCATCGATGGCACGTGCTGAAACCGGCGCGCTCTTAAACCAGTGGTACCGAAACATCCTCGGACCGGACGGTTACCTACACGAAGTAACGCTTGGTGAAGTTCGTCATGGAGAGTTGCCCATACGTGTTCGTCATCCGTACACCAATGGGTCGGTTTCAATTGGATCGTTACGAGTAACGGAAGTTGAAGCCATCGAAGATCTAAATGGAGTTGACGAAGATCGTGATCGATTTGATATCGGATATGGACTGTGCCTTGGTCACAATGAAAGAAAAGCCATTGCAATGGCCAATCTAGACATCGCTTGCCACCGTGATGGCTCTAAATCTTCGTTAGAGCAATCAATTCTTCTGACTACTGATGGGCTCGATTCTGCCGGTTTTCTCGAGCATTTGAAACTTCCCCACTACGTCACCTTTCGCTCAATGATGGAACGAAAAATTGC
>CAMDVC010000041.1 GCA_945878785.1 Bifidobacterium breve
GTCATTTTGGTTCACGTGGCAGGCCGAGTAAACGTTCTCCAATGATATTGCGCTGCACTTGACTTGTGCCGCCGGCAATTCCTCCGCCTGGAGCAGACATCATGCCAAGCGAATCGGGGCCTTCAAGCATTGCATCGGCGCCCGCAATCTCTCCGCGCAACATTGCAACTTTGAAGCCCATCTCTGTTATCCCAAGCTTCATCAAAGACGACGCGGTGGAAGCGACGGGACCTTGAGTTTGAGCCACGGATTTATATGCAGTTCCGGTAGAGATAAGAGAGGCGAGTTGTTGTCGTTGAGTAGGGGAAAGTTCGCGTTCCTTGCCGAGACTTGCTAATGATTCAAGTCGACGCTCAAGACCAATGATGCTTGCTCCAATATGGCCACGTTCGTTAGTGAGCACGGCCATGCCAACACCCCATCCGCCATGCAATGGGCCGATGAGATATTCGGCAGGTAATTCCACGTCTGTGAAGAACACTTCATCAAATTCTGATTCGCCAGTCATCTGCTTGAGTGGTCGAACTTCGATGCCTGGTAAATCCATCGGAATAAGAAAAAATGAAATGCCCTCGTGTTTCTTTGCTTCAAAGTCTGTGCGCGCCATAAGAATGCCCCAGTTACTGCATCGACCGCCACTGCACCACACCTTTTGACCATTGATGATGAATCGGTCGCCGTCTCGGTCTGCACGCGTTGAGAGTGAACCAAGGTCACTTCCTGCACCAGGTTCAGAGAACAATTGGCACCACACTTCGTCTGCATTGAGCGTTGAACGAAGATGTTGTTTTTTCAGTTCGTCAGTTCCGTACGTCATCACTGCGCCGCCAGCCAACACGAGTCCCACCATGTTCAGAACAGATGGCACTCCGGCCTTCGCGCATTCTTCGACCCATGCGCCGTGATGGGCAGATGAAAGTCCTTGACCACCGTGTTCAGTTGGCCAATGAATACCAGCGAATCCAGCATCAAAAATAAGTCGTTGCCATTTCTTCGCCTCCACTACGAGGTTCGGAGGACAAATAGCTCCGTAGTCACGCGGGGCATGCTGACGATTGTTTGCCAGCCATGCCGCAGCGCGAGCACGGAGCGTGTCGACTGATTCGTCCATCACGCGTCTTTCATAGCATTAAAGAACATGCCAGTTTCTTCTGGAAGGTTTGCGGGAATTTGGTATCCATCGGTGTCGCGAATTTGTGTCCAGTTGTCGCGTACGTCTTCAAGTGTCAGACCGGGCTTGTAAAAACCCTGAGTCTCGCCAATGAATACACGTGCAACACGTCCGCCACCGACTGAGTAGATCTCACCAGAAACATCGCAATCTTCGTGGGCAAGCCACGCAACGATTGGTGTGACAAGTGATGGGTCAAGCTTGTCGCCAATTGCACCCATCAAGTTTTCTGTCATACGGGTTAATGCGAGCGGCGCAATGACATTTGATTTGATGTTGTATTTCGCGCCTTCAGCTGCAAGCACACGGGTGAATCCAACAAGACCCATTTTTGCTGCCCCGTAGTTTGCTTGGCCGAAGTTGCCAAAGATTCCCGCTGCTGATGAGGTTGAGATAACGCGTCCGTATCCCTGTTCGCGCATGTGAATCCATGCAGGACGAGTCACGTTGAACGCGCCCTTCAAGTGAACATCAATTACTGGATCAACAAATTCAGATGTCATGTTGTGGAATGTCTTGTCACGCAAGATTCCGGCATTGTTGATAACAATGTCAACACGACCGTATGCATCAATAGCTGTCTTGATTATGGATTCTCCGCCTTCTGGCGTTGACACGCTGTCGTGGTTAGCCACTGCCTCACCACCAGCTGCACGAATTTCATCAACTACCTTTTGTGCCGCGCTGGCGTCAGCGCCTTCGCCATCTACGGCACCGCCGAGGTCATTGACCACGATGAGTGCTCCGCGTGAGGCAAGTAAGAGAGCGTGCTGGCGTCCGAGGCCACCTCCAGCTCCTGTGATTACTGCAACTTTTCCGTCAAATCCCAATGTGTTCATGCCATCAACCGTAGTCGGGCGCCCATACAGACTCCGAGTTGACTAGCCAGATATCTCTGGCTGACCGTTAAGAATTGCTGTGCGCCTACTCTGAGGACATGGATGAATTGCTGCCAGGAAATGATGATCCGCGCCGGCATGACGTTCGCAAGTGGCTTGAAAAGCATCCCAATCCCACGAATGTTCAACTTGCCGAATCTGGATACGTCGCTCCGCATTGGCCAGAGCCGTGGGGGCTCGGAGCAGACCCAGTTCATCAGTTGATAATTGATGACGAGTTGGCGCGTGCTGGCGTGTCGCGACCATCAAACCAAATAGGAATTGGATGGGCTGCACCCACCATTATTTTTGCTGGCACGCAGGAACAAAAAGATCGCTATGTCATGCCTGCCCTAACTGCAGAGGAAATTTGGTGTCAGTTGTTTTCAGAACCTGGTGCAGGAAGTGACCTAGCAAGTCTGAGCACACGTGCCGTACGTGATGGAGACGAATGGATTGTTAATGGTCAAAAAGTGTGGACAACAGGTGCTCATTATTCAAAGTTTGGAATACTGATTGCGCGTACTGATCCTGATGCGCCGAAACACAAAGGAATCTCATATTTTATCTGCCCGATGGACTTGCCTGGAATTGAAATTCGCACCATCAAGAACATTGCGGGTGCGGAAAGTTTCAATGAAGTGTTTTTCACAGATGTGCGTCTTCCTCATGCCAATGTGGTCGGAGACGTGAACGATGGATGGCGCTTAGCAAAAGTCACCTTGGGTAATGAGCGAGTCTCTTTGTCTACTGGGGGAGTCCTGTGGGGAAACGGACCGACTGCACTTGATGTCATCGCAGAAGCCAAAAAACTGGGTATTACGAATCAAATAATGCGTCATCGGCTCGTGGGTATTTATATCGAGCACACAATTCTTGAAATCATTCGGATGCGCACATTGACCGCTCGGCTTCGGGGAACGCAGCCTGGTCCTGAAGCAAGTATTCGAAAGATCATGGCCGATGAACATGGTCAAACTGTGATGGAACTAGCCCGCGACATCACCGGCGCACAGGCAATGGTTATCGGCCAAGATGACGCCGTTGCAGGCAAGTCAATCACGTCTAAAAGTTGGTACAGCGGTTACATGTTTTCAACGGCTCTTACTATTGGTGGTGGCACAGGAGAAGTACAGCGAAATATCTTGGGCGAGCGCGTGTTAAAACTGCCACCTGAACCAAATCCGCAATCGGGACAATCGTGGTCGCAATCCACTTCACAGAAATGACATGACATGAGCCAAGACACAGAACGAATGATTGTTGATTTATTAGATCCCGCGTTGTATCAATCGAATCCACACGAGGTGTGGGCGTGGATGCGCGCGAATGAGCCCGTATACCGAGACGAGAAAAACAAGTTGTGGGGTATCACGCGCCATGCAGACATCATGGATGTTGAACGACGCTCGTCAGTTTTCTCGTCCTCGGGTGTGTATCGAGCAGTGCTCTCGCCGGGGGAGAGCAACATGATTGCTCAGGATGATCCACGGCATCGTCAACAACGCATGTTGGTGCAACCACAGCTCACGCATGCTGGAGTTGCAACACGCACTGCAGAGGTAGAGATATTGGTGGCAGAACTTGTCGCAGAAGCAGTATCGCTGGGCGAATTTGATGTAATTGAGTTGCTAGCTGGGCAGTTGCCTGCTCGACTGACTGCACGTTTGCTTGGTTTTCCGGAAGAGATGTGGCCTCAGTTGAAGTCATGGAGTGAACGATTGATGCGCACCGACATGCGCGAGCGTGACCCACTCATCATGAATGAATTCATTGATGCCAACAGGGAATTTCTTGGTGCAATGATGCCGATCATTGAAGAGGTCACTGCTTGTCCGCGAAATGACTTCATGTCAATTTGGTCGCACGCAGAAATCGATGGTCAAAAGTTGCCACCAGAAGCAATTTTTCACGAGGTGGGATTATTCATCGCGGGAGGCGCTGAGACAACCCGTACTGCTATTAGTCATGGCATTCGTGCATTCATCGATCATCCGGAACAGTGGGAAGAATTAGCAGCCACGCCAGAACTTATTGATTCTGCAGTTGAAGAAGTTTTGCGATGGGTCACACCCCTGAACAATTTCTTCCGCATGGCATTGATTGATGATGTTGTTGGCGGTCAGCCAATTGCGGCAGGAGATCGGATAATTATGTTGTATCCATCGGCGAATCGCGATGAGTCTGTCTTTGATAATCCTTTTGTGTTCAATATTCATAGGAACCCAAACCCACACCTTTCGTTCGGATTCGGAACTCATCTATGTATCGGCGCAAATCTCGCCCGACTTGTGTTGACCACTATGTTTCGCGAACTATCTGCACGGGCTACTGAATTGTCCGTAGTGACTGAACCCGACGTCGAACCAAACATCTTTGCTCGGGCTGTGCGGTCGTTCCAGATAAGGGTCAGATCGCGCTAGACAGCATGTGAACTGGCTTTTATCGCAAGTATCATGAAGGGATGCGCAGAAATTACCTGACCGCCGCTGTCGTCATTGCGTGCCTGTCTCTGGCTAGTTGCTCATCAAGTTCGACAACACAACCAGAGGGTGATCTGAGTCCCGAAAATATAAGTAGCCCCGAAGGTTCTGACGAAGATCTAGAGGCCGCTCGCATCAAGTGTTTGGCTGGTACCGCAGTCTCGGGTAGGGCCTTGCGTATTGTGTCTACGGTTGCACCCATCACAAATTTAGTTGGGTTGATTGCTGGAGATGTTGGCCCTGTTGTCAAAGGTGTTGTTCCGGAAGGAATCAACTCGCATACCTTTGAACCACCACCAAGTGCTTCGGCAATTCTTGAGCAAGCCGACATTATTTTTGTTAACGGATTGAAATTAGAAGACCCAACTCTTGAGTTGGCAAAGGCAAATGCACCCAAAGCAGTCATTTGCGAGCTAGGCACTTCTTCGCTTCCCGAAAGTAGTTGGTTGTACGATTTTTCATTCCCTAGAGAGAGTGGAAAACCAAACCCTCACCTGTGGACAAATCCACTCTCAGTAATGCAATACGTAACAACGATTCGAGATGTTCTAGTTCTTGCAGATCCTTCAAACATTGACAAGTACGAAGCAAATTATGTGGCTGTGTCAAAAATGGTGATGAATCTTGACGCCGCAATGAAACTCAGCACGGAAACTGTTCCTGCCAACGACAGGAAACTGCTGACTTATCACGACGCATATGCTTACTTTGCCCTTCGTTACGAATATGAAGTGATTGGCGCTATTCAGCCGCAGTCTTTTGAAGAGCCGTCACCGCGTGATATCGCTGCTCTAATTGACCAGGTGAAGGCAAAAAAGGTCAAAGCAGTTTTCGGAAGTGAAGTGTTTCCATCTCCTGTTCTCGAACAAATTGGCAAGGAGGCTGGAGTTCGCTATATCGATGTGTTGCGCGATGATGACTTGCCAGGTGAACCTGGCGATGCCGACCATTCATGGGCTGGGTTGATGAAGTTTAACTACATCACAATTGTCGAAGCGCTCGGTGGCGACGCAACCGCATTAAGGGCCGTATCGGTCGACATTAAGGTTTCAGACAAGGCGAACTATCCGCAGTGATAGGTGAAGTTCTGGTTGAATGTGCGCACATGTCGTGTGCCTACAACTCAACGCTTGCAATCAAAAAAATCGACTTCACAATTCGTAAGGGAGATTTCGTAGGCATAGTTGGGCCATCGGGCTCGGGTAAGACCACTTTATTGAAGGCGATTCTCGGATCAATCAGCCCTGTTGAAGGTCACGTGACAAAGAAACCCCATTTGCGAATGGGCTACGTACCGCAAGTGGAAACAGTCGATTGGAATTTTCCTGTAACCGTTCTTGAGGTAGTTGTGATGACCCGATCTTCGACTGGCCGTCTTCCACGGGTAACAAAAGATGAGCTCGCAGATGCACTGTTGGTACTTGAGCGGCTTGGTCTTGGGGGGCTCGAAAATAGGCACATTCGTGAATTGTCTGGTGGGCAACAACAGAGAGTTTTCGTGGCGCGAGCATTGTTTCATCGTCCAGAACTTTTGGTTCTCGACGAACCGACATCGGGTGTCGATGTTCGTACTCGACACGAAGTGCTTCACTTACTCGCTGATCTTCATGATGAGGGTGTTTCGATAATTCTCTCAACACATGATCTGAATGGGTTGGCTGCACACTTGCCACGGCTGGTGTGTTTGAATTCTGAAATCATTGCCGATGGATCGCCTGTTGAAGTGTTGACGCCAGAGGTTTTGGAACAAACTTTTGGCGCGCCAATGGAAGTTCTCATTCATGGTGGGATGCCCGTCGTGGTCGATGGTGTCGGTGCTGATATTGCTGAGCGAATGTCGCGGTTGGGCTAAATCATGATTCATGTAGTTGCCGGTCTTACGACCCCATTCCGCTATCAGTTCTTCAATAACGGCATTATCGTCGCCACAATTGCTGGCGCTTTGTGTGGTTTGCTTGGCGTGTTTGTTGTGTTGCGTGGCATGAGCTACATCGGGCATGGTTTGTCGCATGCAGTTTTTGGCGGTGCTGCGGCATCAGCAGTGATGAATATCAACTATTTCGTTGGCGCGGGTGTCTGGGGAGTCGCCTCCGGAGTGATTATTGGTCGCATCGCACGTCGTCGATTAATTGGGGCAGATGCAGCAATCGGAGTTGTCACTACGGCCTCGTTCGCTTTGGGTCTTGCCTTATTGAATCGCTACGGCCAGGCCAAGAAGAGCATCGAAGCTGTTCTGTTCGGAAGCGTGTTGGGTGTGAAAACGATTGACATCATTGCTGTATCTGCAGTAGCGATTCTCAGCGTTGTAATCATCGTCGCTCTGTATCGCGCGTTTCTCTTTGCCACATTTGACCCAGAGGTCGCTGAAGTTTCTGGCGTTCGCGTGGCATGGATTGAAGCGTTGCTGATGGGGCTCTTGTCGCTAACAATCCTTGTGACGATGCGAGTGATTGGAACACTTCTGATTTCTGCTCTATTAGTTATTCCTGCCTCAGTTGCGCGTATGTTGACAAACTCTTTTGCGCGCATGCTGTGGATTTCGCCAATTATTGGAGCCGTATCAGCATTCACGGGCATGTACCTTTCGTACTTCCTTGATACTTCAGCAAGTGCGACCATCATTCTCACGGGCACACTGATGTTCATCGTGGTCTATGCGGTTACCGGAATCCGTGGACGAACCAGAATCTCTGGCCTGCACCACATCTGATTTTATTCAGTTGGTAAAGACCACTCAACGCCTGCCGGCGTATCGCGCACTTCAATATTGAGCGAAGCGAACACATCGCGAATGATGTCTGACAGGTCAAAACGCTTCTCAGCTCGGACGGTGGCGCGCACAGACAGCATGGCCTCAACAAAGGGAGAAACAACTTCTCGAGGGTCTCTCACGCCACCAATTGCAGCGTCACCCAATTGACTGATCATTGACCGGAGTGCACTGCGTGCTCGAACAAGAACATCGCTTTGCAGTGTGTCGATTGACCAATCCTGCATTGCTTGTTCAAGTGCTAAAACCGCGCGAACTGCGGCCAGTGCGTCTCGCTGTTGCATTGCTTGATCAAATTGTTTTATTGATTCTGCGAGTGCTGCATCGAGTGAATTGGCTTGTGTGGGTTGTGCGCTTGGTGCGATGGGCACGTTTTCGACGGAGTGACTGGAGGAAACTTCACCGGATTCTGTCAACAACGAAAAGGGTGACTGCAGAACTGAAAGCGGGATGACTGAACCGGTGGGGTAGACAAATGATTCAGAGCGAAGCCGAATGGTGACATTGCTATTGCCAACAACGGTTGCCGTTTGCGCATCAATGTCAATTATCAAACCAGTGTGTTCATCAACTCCGAGAACGTACGTGTCTGCATCCAATAAAGATTCAAACATTTGCAAACGTGCCTCACCGAGGTAGCAGAATCTCGTGTCGTGGTTTGCGCCTTCTGTATTGTCATAGTGAGGAATGAGTGCGGCATTGATGCCGATAGACGCGAGAATGTCGAGGCCTTCAAGGGCCTGCACGTCTTGCCCTACTTTGTATACCTCGTATACCGGCACGGTTGCTTTTCCGAGTGTAAGTGCTGCAGCTGACGCGAACGTAACGATTCCACCATTAGTGAGTTTGTCGATCATGATTCGCGCAACAGATGATCCAGCCCATTGGCGCAATGCGTATGTTGGCGAGCCTGGCCCGGCAAAGATGTAGTCAGCATCGGAAAGTGCGCGGAGCCCGCGTTCGATTGCAACAGGATCTGCTGTCAGGTGTGTGTCGTGCAAGCGGACGAGTCCGGCAACAACAAGATCAACATTGATGGACGTATTGAAGTATTCGACAGCCTTGGCGGCAAGTTCGGGTGCGTTTTCCTGAAACCCGTACGGAGTGTCAAGTACGACTGCTTTTACTGGTGATGGAAGAAGAGATGTCAAACGACGGTGCGTGGTGACCATGGTGGGAGCTGTTTCGCCCGATCCCATAATTGCGAGAATGCGCGGAAGGCTCATGAGAAGAATCCTGAAGTAATGGCGTCGTCAATTACGCCTGCAAATTGCAATGGAAACTGTGCATGCAAATCATGATCCGCTGGCGTGAACCATTCGACGCGGCCATGAGCAAGGGTGTCGAGAGCTAATTGAATTTGGGCACGTTTCGTTTTCGTATGTTGATCCTCTGCACGAGACGCTGGGGTAAACATGACCGGAACTTTGATTCCAGCCCACAATGTTGAAGGCTTGTGCATCCATAGCCCGTGAAGAACATCGATGTGTCGATCAAAAGTGAGATGCGGACGAATGGTGTTGTCTGACATGCGCTCCATGTTGTGCATCTGGCCATCAATCGCTTCTTCGCTCCAATCAAGATGTGCTGCACGAATATATGAGCGAAGCTTGTCGTACTTCATTCCAGCAATTGCTGGTGGCGCCATGGTCGCCTTGCACTGTTCCCACTCAGGAAATGCTTGTGACAATTCAATACTTCCGCCGTCGACAGCAACGATTCCACGAATTGTGTCGCCATGTCGATGTGCATACTCCACCACAATGTTTCCGCCCCACGATTGCCCAAGGACAAGAGGCCGTACCCAATTGCGCTGGCGAGCACCGAGCGCGTTGACTACATCAAGAACATCGTCGGCAACATTTGCCATTTCGTATCCGGTGTCGGGTTTGTCGCTGAGGCCGTGTCCGCGAAGGTCAATTGCAGTTACTGCGTGACCAAGCTCCGCTAGGCGTCGCGCTGGTCCGTCCCACAGGCGTGCATTTGAGGCAAGACCGTGAACAAGAAGAATTGGAATGCCGGGGGATTCGTCAACCGACGACCATTGCAACATGCGCAGGGAAATGCCGTCACGAGTTGAAATATGGAACGTATTCGGTGTGATTGTCACGCCTGCATTGTCGCACCAGTTCGGCTATTTGGCACCTAGATTCTCAGAACTGGCAATGGTGACACTTGTCGTTCTAGAGTTGCGGAACGTCTTCAAGGGAGAAACCATGAAATTGTCAATGGGAATCAGTTATTCAGATGGCTTTAAGCAAGCCGCCGACCGGGTCGTCGAACTTGAAAAGGCCGGCCTCGACCAAGTGTGGATCGCAGAGGCATACAGCTTTGA
>CAMDVC010000042.1 GCA_945878785.1 Bifidobacterium breve
GAACGAGTAAAGACCTCAATGAGTGCGGTGGGGTCAATCATGTTGTGCTTGTTGTCAACATACGCAGAGTTCAGCAATGATGCACCAAATAATGTGCTGATTGCTGAGACCACAGATTGACGTAGCGCTCCATCTGTAGCGGGACCCACCCCGCGGTCATCGAGGAGTCCGTTGATATCGCGTTGCACAACTTCACCGATAGTTTCATCACGTCGTGATGCGATGATGACTTCCATTGCGCTACCAAGGTCAGGGACAATTCCTGGGTCGGTGGAGCGAATGAATAAATCAGCAATTTGGCTCATGCTGCTGTTGTCTTTAGAGATCACCGCATCAGCGAGCAAAGTAATGATTTCCGACAACATCGGCCAGAAGCTTTTTTCCCATGCCATGACGACCAGTTCTGATCTGTCGTCACACCGTGCATAAATTGCTCCGCTCGAGAAACCGGCGTCGGCGGCAACGCGGGTGAGCGCCATTTGGTCAACGCCTACTGTGCGTACTGCGCTGGCAGCACTATGAGCAACCTTCAGGTCGGTCTGGCGGGATTTTTCCGACTGTTTGGTGGCAATAACCATGCTCTGATTGTCTCACACCTGCCAGCAAAGCGAACATCCCTAGAGTGTGGATGTGACACTTTCCCTAGCTGCCATTCAGATGTCCATGTCCGACTCACGTGAGGACAATGTTTCAAAGGCTGAACACTTGGTGCGTCAGGCTGCATCAGCGGGGGCAAGAATAATCCTTATTCCTGAATTGTTTGAGGGCCAGTACTTCTGCAAGGAACAAGATGCTGTACATCAGCAGCGTGCAATGTCAATTGATGAGAATCCCACTGTCTCTCATTTCCAAAAAGTTGCTGCAGAACTGAACGTGGTGTTGCCACTCAGTGTGTACGAACGTGCTGGCAATGCATTGTTCAACACTGTTGTCATGGTTGATGCCGATGGGTCTCGCATGGGTGTGTATCGCAAGAGTCACATTCCCGATGGTCCTGGCTATTCCGAAAAGTTTTATTTCAGTCCCGGAGACACAGGGTTTCGAGTCTGGGCTACGCAGCACGGCAGAATTGGGATCGGCATTTGTTGGGACCAATGGTTCCCCGAAGCTGCTCGCGCAATGGCGCTACAAGGCGCAGAGTGCATTTTGTATCCCACAGCCATCGGTAGTGAACCACAGGATCCCACATGGGATTCAGCGCGGCATTGGCAACGAGTAATGCAAGGTCATGCAGCGGCAAATCTCATGCCGGTGATGGCAGCAAACCGCATTGGGCGTGAAGTGCAAAACACGACTGAGATAAATTTCTATGGCTCATCGTTCATTGCCGACAATGCAGGAGCGTTAGTGGCAGAAGCTGGTCGTGACACTGAAGAAGTAATTCACGCAACGTTTGATCGATCCGCACTATCAACCTTGCGTTCATCATGGGGATTGTTTCGTGATCGCCGACCAGAGCTATACGGGGCACTTCTTACTCTTGACGGAAGCGATAGTTATTTTTCGCATCCCACTACATAGAGGTTTTTGAATGTCTACATTTTCGCGCGTCATGCCCGCTGAATTTGAACCGCATCAGAGCACGTTGATGTGCTGGCCATCGCGTGACGATATTTGGGACGGCCAGATTGCCGAAGCCGAACGGGCCTATGCAGAACTCGCAAACTCAATTGCAGTGTATGAACCAGTGACGATGGTTGTGGACCCAAAACATATTGAACGGGCTGAGTCAATGTGTGGCACAGGAGTCAGTGTGATCACCGTGCCAATTGATGATTCATGGTGTCGCGACAGTGGCCCAATTTATGTACATGAATCAGGTGGCGGTCTCGTTGGCCTTGATTTTGTGTTTAACGGATGGGGACGAAAGTTTGTTCCTCATGATCAAGATGCGCAATTAGCGTCGCGAGTGTTAACACAGCAAAACCAGGGAAAACGCAGTGTTTCAATGGTTCTAGAAGGCGGTTCTATCAACGTTGATGGGGCAGGCACCCTCATCACCACTATGCAGTGCTTGTTGCATCCCAATCGAAACCCTGAAATGTCACAGACGGAAATTGAGAACGTGTTGAAGGAAGAACTCGGAGTGTCCTCTGTGGTGTGGTTACCTCATGGACTCATACTTGATCATGACACTGATGGTCATGTTGACAATGTTGCTGCGTTCGCCACGCCTGGTCATGTGTTGTTGCAGGGATGCAATGATGCGGCGGAGGAAGATTACGCACGACTGTTTGTCAATGAAAAAGTTGCTCGGTCATCAATGTCAGGTCGCGGTGAACAATTGAAAGTCGATATTGTTCCGGTATTGCCCTTCGTAGAGACTGGTACTGGTCGTGTCGTGGTTCCCTACCTAAATTTTTATGTGGGAAATAACTTTGTTGTTATTCCAGTGACAGGTCATGAGGCCGACAACGACATGGTGCAGATGATCGGAGAATTTTTTCCAGGTCGTGACATGGTGCCACTTGAGATTGGTCGCATACTGGCAATCGGTGGTGGTGGCATTCACTGCATCACACAGCAAGTGCCTGCCTAAAGACTCCAGTCGATAGGCGCCCGGCCCGCCTCTTGTAAAAGTGCATTGGTACGCGAGAACGGCGCACTGCCAAAGAATCCTCGGTATGCCGATAATGGCGATGGGTGAGGCGCTTCAAGAATTGCGTGGTGCCCCTGCGTTATCAGTTTTTTCTTTGCCTGAGCGTGAGCCCCCCACAGAACAAACACACATCGTTCTTTCTTGTCATTCATAGTTCGAATGATGTGGTTAGTGATTTCCTCCCATCCCTTTTTTGAATGGCTGCCGGCACTTCCTTTACGAACAGTGAGTGACGTGTTGAGTAAAAGAACGCCTTGTTGTGCCCACGATGTGAGCGTTCCATGTATTGGCGGTTTCAGTCCGATGTCATTTTCTCGCTCTATAAAAATATTTCGCAATGAAGGCGGAAAAGGAACACCAGGCGGTACGGAAAAACTCAACCCGTGTGCTTGACCTTGTTCGTGATACGGATCTTGCCCGAGGATGACAACGGAGATGTCGCGTGGACTTGCGAATGACAGGGCTGTAAAAACTTGATCGTCTGGTGGAAAGACCGTGAATTTTTCTCGTTCACGAGAGATGAACGCTGCGAGGTCATGGGCCGAATTAGTTGCCATCACTGTGGCTAATGATTCTTTCCATTGTGGGTGCACGGTCTTATCGTACGAAGTGTGCATAGCCTATAAATCATAGATAAATGACCATTACCGTTGTAAATGTCGTAAAAACTGCTGACTCTTTGGCACAATAGTAATCGCATGCAATTGTCATTGTCTATTGATATTGGCGGCACCAAGTGTGCAGTTGGTTTAGTCACTCGCGAGGGCGAACTAGTCGACCGCACCTCTGTGCCTGTAAACCCGCGTGATACGGCCGAAGATCTGTTCTCTGATATCGCTGAAGCAGTACAGCAACAACTTGCCCGTGCGCGTGAACATCATGGTGATGCTCCGTTAACAGTGGGTGTTGCATGCGCGGGTCCAAGTGCTCACAATCTTGAAGCCGTGTCACCCCTCAATATTCCTCAGTGGCGTGATTTTCCGCTACGTAATCGATTAGTTGAGATCACCGGCTTGCCGGTCTTTGGCGATGGCGACGCAAAAGCGTTGGCCCTTGCAGAAGGGTGGGTAGGTGGAGCACGCGGCGTCGACAATTTCATGGCCATGGTGGTGTCCACCGGAGTTGGCGGCGGAATTGTCCTCAATGGACAACTGTTGGAGGGCTCCAGTGGCAATGCGGGCCACGTGGGGCATGTGATTGTGGAGCCAAATGGTCGCAGGTGCGTATGTGGAGGTCGCGGGTGCCTTGAGGCCGAAGCGTCTGGCCCTGCGATTGAAGCAATTACTGGTCGCTCTCCGATGCAGCCGACCTACGAAATCATGGTGCGTACCGGTCGACTGGTTGGACGAGGCGTTGCGTCAGTCTGCAATCTTCTTGACCTGCAACTAGTCCTCGTCGGGGGAAGTGTTGCACTCGGGTTCGGCGCAACATTCTTTAATATAGCTCAACGCACACTCGATGAATTATGTGGAATTGAATTTTCGCGCGGCGCCAGAATTATTCCGTCTCACTTAGCTGACCAAGGTGGACTCATTGGTGCAGCAGCTGTCGGTTGGCGCGGTCTCAACCGCATGGCATCTACGCCCCACTAATTATGCACCGTAGAAGTGGTCTTACACCCACTTCAGTACATCAACTTGCACTTTGTTGAGTGACTGTTGCACGTCGAGCCATTCTCCAATGCTCGGTATGGGTCGTCCACGCGCAACGAATAACATTGAGATATGCATATGTGGCGGTTCCAACATATTGAGTCGTTGACGCTGAAAATGAAACGGACTACGACCATCATCGAGGGGTGATACTCCGTGGGCTGTACCGCACCCAACAATTACAATCTCGCCTGGCCCTTTGATAGGAACCTGCGTATAGCCGGCAAAAGAGCCTGATTCCACTGGGTGATGATCAATGATGTCAGCCGACAGTTGCATGGTGGATTTGTCGCCGTGCCACAGTGGTGTACCGAGTCGCATGCGAAAGTCACGCGATGGATAGTCGCGCCGTAATGCAGTGTATGCCGCAGTATCAAGATGACTGATGTACACGGGCAACGCAGGATCAATGTGGTCTAGCCATTGCGTGATGTCTGAAAGATGAGAAGCCATGTCGCCGGCAATCGGAGGGTGAATCGCATAACCACGGATGGTGAATTGCGCATCAGCAATATCGGAGAGCAACGGTTGAAGGTTTGCATGCGTAACACCGAAACGTTTTGTAGATGATTGCAACTTCACAATTACATCGCCACGCCATTGTGCACGGGTAAGCGCCACAACATGATGAGGACCTCCAACTGTCAGAACGGTATTCATTGGCATGTTCTTCGGTGGTGCAGTCATCGTTGGAGTCAAAACAATGGGAGTGAGGTGCGATGGCGTATCGCGTACTTCGAACACTGTTCCCACGGCGACTTCACGAGACAACTCACCAGCGATTTCCATAAGGTTCCAACGTCGAAAGCCGTAGCCATTGCCCTTCACCACCGGAACAAGACCAGGGGTTGCATCAGCCACACCATGAACGTGGGCAAGCCAGTCAGATCTGCGGACAGTGAGTCGAATAGTCACCCCCTGAACCGTACTCGGGAGACCAATTCCTCAGTGGTCAGTTCGGAATTAGGCCATAGCGTGGGCTCATGGCAAAAGTATTTGGGTTTCCTAATCCAGTGAACGAAACATCGGCCCGCATTGTGGCCACAGGCGCGGTTCTAATGAGCCTCCTGTTTGTCGTTACTGGAAACCCGTGGGTGCTTGTGCCGTTGACATATGGGTTCGTTGCTCGAGTCCTTACAGGCCCACTTCTCAGCCCGCTTGGTCGAATTGCCACCGAAGTCATCACGCCGCGATTGAAGCGCAATCATGTACTAGTTGCTGGGCCACCCAAGCGTTTTGCTCAAGGAATCGGTGCAGCGTTTTCAATCGCCGGATCAGTGTTATGGATTCTTGATCTGCACACTGCGTCACGTGTGGTAATTGCAATGTTGGCTGGCGCGGCATCACTAGAGGCGTTCGTTGGCTTCTGCCTTGGATGTGCCATTTTTTCTCGTCTCATGCGATGGGGTGTCATTCCTCAATCAGTCTGTGAAGACTGCAATGACATCAACGCGCGACTGAACGCCGCACGGTAATCACCGGCAACAAACAACGCAATGAACGTGTGCGTACCGCGCCCATCCACACACCAGTTCCGTATGCCACATCTTCAAGAATGCGCACGATGAAATAACGAACGGGGTGATTCGGCTTGTTCCGCATAAGCCCAACAAGGGGTGGAACAAAAGCGCTAAACGTAAACATCGCGCCGATTCGTAGCGATACGAACGAAGCAAGAAAAAACAATGGCCACCACGCCCGCATGATGGCACGTGCAAGTAGTCGAGTGGTACTGAAGATAGCTTTCAATGCAAGTTGAAGGCGAGTTCTCATGGGGATAGTAGTTGTACGCAGTGAGGCCACAAAGTACGCCATGGTTGGAACCACAAAAATAATTGCGGAATAGATATAGCCCATTAATACGGTCGTGGCCATTGTTAGTAGTAGAGCATGAGCACGTAACGGTGAGGCTGCGCGCGGGTGACGTTTATCTAGCAATGCAGCGCTGGTGCCGTAGTCATAACGCTGTTTGAGCATTTTTCGCATTGATGAGCGTGGTCTGTGTGGGCATTCAATCGACGGTACGTAACGGCAATCAATTCCGTTCTCGATTAGCCGCCAAATCAGATCAACGTCTTCGCCGACACGAATGGAATCATCAAACCCGCCGATCGTGCGAAGTGATTGCACATTGAATACCAGCACAGTTGCGGGAAGATACGACACACGAGACATTGGGCGAACAAGAGACGGGATAGACCCGAGATCTAGGGGTGAATGGTGAGACTCAAACTCGCCTGTGAATGTTCCGTCATTAACGCACGTAATGCGAGGGGCAACGGCGCCAACGCGAGGGCCGACGACATATGCAGCAAGTGTGGCGATCTGGGCTGATGTGACCATGACGTCAGTATCAACACAGGCCGCCGCTGCCGTTGTGACGGCAGCGATGCCGGTATTACGCGCAGCCGCAGGTCCTTTGTTTGTGTCATGTCTGAGAACATGAGCGTTGTTGATGTCAACAGGGTGAGGCGACGCATCATCAACGATGATGATGGTGAGGCCAACGAGTGATGCAACAAGTTTCTCAAGATGAACATGTGATTCTGCGTTGGAGATGAATGCAGGAATCACAACGGTGATATCAGTGAGTGCCGAAGGACTGTTCGGAACAGGGTGAACTGCACCAGTAGCCAACAAGCGATCAGTTAATTGCGCGTGGTTCTGTGGCAACTCGGAATTGGTTTCAATTGCATCTAATATTTTTGAACCTGCATCAGTGACCCCGAAGTAGGTAAGTGGAGAACCAGCTAGTACGCCATTTCCATTTTTAGAACGAAACCATTGATCGTCGGGGAGAAGCCGAATCGTCATTGTGAATCTTTCAGCCAGTCATTGGAAAGTGTTGCAAGATGAGCAATAAGACTTGCTGAATACAAATTCATTACTGCAATGCCATGTTCGCTGGTCGCAGTGGTGGGGTCACCGAGAACACCACTGGTAGATACGCCAGCAACACCACTGGTGCGCATCTGCGTCACAAGGGCAGACGCATCTCCGACAGTTCCACGTTCAATACGGTCAGTCTGAACTGTGCCAGGAGCTATATGAAGCATTACTGAAGTTTCCGTGTGTCCTGCGTGCATATCGGATCCGTCATAGGAGGGCAGAGACCAGATTGAGTGTCTGATTTTTTCGTGTGTGAGAGCCGAGCTAATGCGCGCAAGTGCATCTGCATTCCCACCGTGTCCGTTCACTATGCATACGCCGAGCGACCATGAAGCTGACCGACAGATTGCAACGACAGACTGCACCAATGCCTCAGTTCCCATACTGAGCGTGCCGGGGAATCCAATGTGTTCATCGCTAGCGGAAATTGCAATTGTTGGCGCAATGGCAAAAGTGTCTGCATCAAGTTGCGTGCCACGCAGTGTATGTGTAACAACTGAATCAATAATGATGGTGTCGGTATCAAAGGGCAAATGTGGTCCGTGCTGTTCCCACGCACCAATGGGCAACAATAAAATCTTTGAGTTCGGATTTGTGGTCGTCATGCTATTTATCTAGGGGAGTTGGCGATGAACCAAAACGGTGACGCAAATGGCGACCTATTTCCAAGGTTATGGTTGCTCCGATTGCAATTGAGAAGGCCACCAGAAATGCCTTTGTATGGTTGTCTTGAAACGAGCGACCACCAATAAAGCCAAGAAGAGTTCCGTACATTGCCCAGATTGGGGTAGCGACAGCAATCCATTTCATGAACCATCGGCGGTCTTGGTTAGTGATACCGCAACTGAGAGTGAGAAGGGTGCGCCCACCAGGAATAAAACGCGCAGTGATCAGCAGTTCGCCGCCGCGTAACTGAATTTGGTCGCTTGCCCATTTCAGTCGTCGCTGTCCTTTAGCGCTTTGTTCGTATCTCTTTCGCAATGAGGATGAGAATCGATGTCCGATTTGATAACTGATGTTGTCGCCGGCAAATGCACCAGTTGCAGCAGCGACAATGACTAACGACCAGTGAAGCTGATGTAGGCCAGCGCTTACGCCACCGATAATGACCAGCGATTCACTGGGAACTACTGGCACCACAGAATCCAGCAGTGCAATGGAAAAAATCACCACATAGAACCATGGTGACCCTGAATAATGCTCGAGCCAGTTAAAGAATGAATCGAGAAAAGAGAACACGAATGGAGGTTAGACCGTTGAGCCTGTCACTGGGGGCTCGGTGCCAGACAAAAGTCGTTTGATATTCGATGCATGGCGAACTTCTACTAAGGCACCGATGCCGACAAGTGCGAAAATTTCCCAGCCTGGTGTTCCACTCAAAATGAATGCAACAACTAGAGCCGGCACGATCACTATTGATGCAATCGACGCTTTCTTCGTTACTTTCGTCATGAGCAACCAGACAAGAGCTGAACCAATCAGCAAAAAGGGGTGGAGTGGTAACAAACTTCCCGCTCCAGTTGCAACGCCCTTGCCACCTTTGAACTTCCGCGTGATGGGAAATATATGGCCTAAGACAGTTGCAGTTGCACACGCGTATGCAACTGGGCGATTCGACAAAAGAGCCAATACGGGAAGCGCACCTTTGAGCGCATCACCGACGAATACGAGGACTCCGTATTTAGCGCCGAGTGCTCGCGCGACATTGCTTGCACCAGGATTGCCAGAGCCAAATGTTGTGATGTCGATGCCTTTTGATTTAGCAATAAGAATTGCTATGGGCAAGGTGCCGCAGAAATAAGCGATGATGATCGCAATTGCTGCAACAAAAGAATTCACGTAGAAACTGTACTCTTGATAAGGGTTCGTGCTGGCTTTGAATGGTCCATTGATGGGCGAGGGACAAGCGAGACAGGAACAGATGGCAACAGCACTTCGCCATGGCCTGTTACACATTCGGGATCTGGGCCATCTAGGGGAAGTCCGGTAAAGAACTTGGCGGCCATGCAACCACCCTGGCAGGCGTCGAATGCGCCACAGGACGCACATGCGCCTGCACTTTGTGGTTCACGCAATTCTGTGAAGAGATCTGATTCACGCCATACGTGGGTAAAACCACCGTCTTCAAGAACATTGCCTGCTTTGAAAGTGTCATGAATAACAAATGGGCACGCGTAGACATCGCCAATTGGGTCGATGAGGCATACCACTCTGCCAGCACCGCATAAGTTCAAACCTGGCAGTGACTCACCAAATGCATTGAGGTGGAAAAAAGAATCGCCGGTAAGAACGTTTTCTCCGTGTGCAAGCAACCAGTCATAGATCTGACGTTGTTGAGCATTTGTGGGGTGAAGTTCATCCCACGTATCTGCGCCTCGCCC
>CAMDVC010000043.1 GCA_945878785.1 Bifidobacterium breve
CGATGACGGTGCAGGAAGAATCACATCAGCATGACGCGTTGTTTCATTGACGTAAATGTCAATTGACACCATGAATTCAAGTTCCGCTAGCGCTGCGTCTAGTTGCTTCGAATGTGGTGTTGACAGCACAGGATTTCCCGCAACTGTGACCATGCCGCGAATTTGATTTTCACCAGGAGTGATTATTTCCTCTGCCATTGCAGCAACGGGATACTCGCCCAACACTTCTGCCCTGTTGCTGACGCGACTGTGACCGCGACCCATTGCAAATCCTTTGCCTTTGCCACCTTGGCCGCGCGTTGTGGCACCGCCAGTTGCAGGCATAGTGAACATTGAGCCACCGCGCTTGTCGATGTTGCCTGTAATCACATTGATCGCTTCAATCAGCCATGCACATGTGGTGCCGAATTCCACTGTGTTCACGCCGATGCGTCCGTACACAGCAGCGGTCTTTGCACCAGCAAGTTCTCGTGCAAGTCTCACCGTGGTTTCAGCAGGAACACCCGTTGCAACTGCAACTGCCTCAGGAGTAAACGGTGCAATCGCGGCAGCAAATTCTTCAAGCCCATTCAAAATCGACATGATGCGCGGTTCAATCTTTATCAAATTCTCTTTGAACATCACGTTGGCCATTGCAGCTAGAAACAAACCATCAGTACCAGGTCGAATTGACACCCATTCGTCTGAGGCTTCAACCGTGCGCGTACGGCGCGGATCAACCACCACAATTTTTCCACCACGTTCGCGAATTCGTTCCATGCGACCAGGGAAATCTGGTGCAGTACACAAACTGCCATTAGAAGCGTGAGGGTTTGCTCCCAACATCATCAAATAGTCTGTGTGATCAAGGTCTGGCACCGAGATGCTCTGTGCAGTACCAAACATGTACCCACCTGTCACATGCTTTGGAACTTGGTCAACAGTTGAGGCACTAAACACGTTGCGTGTGCCCATTGAACGCAACATCGTGGCACTAAACAATTGGGGCCCCAAGTTGTGTGCGTTCGGATTTCCCAAGTACGCAGCGAGTGCTCCACGTCCGTGTCGTTCAATAATGCCAGCAAAACCGTCAGCTACAACTTTCCATGCTTCATCCCATGACACTTCGACATGCTTCCCATCACGCTTCACCATTGGCATCCGCAACCGGTCTGGATCTTCGTGCAACTGCTTCAGTGTGCTGCCCTTCGGGCAAATGAAGCCATGGCTAAACACATCCTTCTGGTCGCCACGAATTCGGACAATTTGTTCTTGCGGGTTCACTGAAATCTCAAGACCGCATGTGGCCTCACAAAGCGGGCAGGTACGAAATACGGTGCGATTAGCAATATCGGTCATTCCCTAGATTGCCACGCGAGCAACGGCCAACTCGCAGTGTTCGTACACTGTTGGCATGACAGGCCCGTTGCACAGTGTCGAGATCTGCATGATCTCCACCCCAGACGGCGTCATTGACGTGAACGGGCGTTCTCGACCCCTTGGTGGACCAGCAGACCAAGCACGCCTCATTGCGTTGCGTGGAGCCGCTGCAGTCGTGCTGGTGGGCGCCGGCACTGCACGAGCCGAGAATTACGGGCCACCAAGCAAGGCTGGGCTGCGCATTGCCGTTGTAACCAAGTCATGTGCGCTCGATTTCACGTCTCCCCTCTTTTCCTCCGGGGCCGGATTAGTGGCAACAACCATGTCTGCGCCGACTCTGAACGTCGACACTGTGCGCGCTGGCGACACCGACATCGACATGGCGGGAATCATTGCCCAATTGCCCCACGGCGTAGTTCATGTCGAAGGCGGCCCAACATTGAACGCCGCATTGCTTGATGCTGATTGTGTTGATGCAATCAATCTCACAATGTCACCACACATCGGTGGTTTTCGTGGGCCGTCTTTGAGTCAGGCACCACATGCTTTACGACACTTCACATGTGTCTCGCTAACAACTGACAGTGGTTTCGTGTTCGCGCGGTACGAAAAAGTTACGACTGCTTAAGCAGTGCAAGTTCACGGCGAAACGCAGCGGCATCGTCAAAGTTTTTATACACACTTGCAAAGCGCATGTACGCAACTTCGTCAAGAGCTTTCAAGCGTTCGAGAACTGCATGCCCAACCGTGGATGATGTGATTTCTGTTCCGGCAGTCAGCGCAAGCCGCATGTCGTCTTCAACTGCCTCAGCTAATGCATCAATAGCCGCGTCATCAACTGGACGCCCCTTGCACGCCGAACGCACTCCAAACGTCACTTTTGCTCGGTCAAATGGTTCAGGAGAACCCGAACGTTTTATAACCAGCAACGGTGCCTCTTCCAAACGTTCATAGGTTGTAAATCGGTAAGCGCACTCGGGGCAGGCACGCCGACGACGAATTGCCGCGCCATCATCGGCGGGGCGAGAGTCGATCACCTTGGTGTCGTCATGTGGGCATACGGGGCAATGCACACCGATAACTCTAAATGACTACAACTTGCCTTTGTGGGGATTTTGCCCATTTTTAGCAAGGAATAAAGCATTTATGGGATGCGAATAATCTGTCCAGCTTCGATACGGGCACCATTGGCGCGCACCAATTCGCGAACAAGTTCAGAGATATCGCCGGTGGGGGCAATAGTGCGAGCGATGTCCCACAACGTGTCGCCAGACTGAGCAACAACCGAACGCGGGATGATCTGATCAGCTGGCGCAGGATCAGAAGCAAATGCCCCCGAGGTGACAAAGCCAGAGGCCAATCCGAAGATAATGATGGCACCAAGGGTGCGGCGGCGGCGCTGGAAGGTACGAACACTTGGCCGAGGGCGAGCAACGGCTTCTGTGCGGTATGAACCTGTGAACAAGAGTGGATCGATGGTGGTTGCCATGGGGGGGATTCCTTTCGGGGTAAGGGGTTAAGGACCGGTAGGTCTATGTATTGGGAACCGTAGCGAACGGGTGTTCGATAGTTTGCCCGAACAGGTGTTCGTAGTCAAGTACCTTTCCGAACATTTGTTCTACGAACAGGTGTTTGACCTTCTGGGCGAACACCTGTACGCTGTCACCATGTCTGAAGCACTCACACCCCGCCAACGCGAAATCCTCAACGTCATTTCCACCAGCATGCAAGAACGGGGCTATCCGCCGTCCGTGCGTGAAATTGGCGAGGCCGTCGGCCTTAACTCCCCCTCCACCGTGCACAACCACCTCAACACATTGCAAAAGATGGGCTTCCTGCGTCGCGACCCGACAAAGCCTCGCGCTCTCGAAGTTCGCTTTGATACAAACTCAGAAGTTGCCATGGAACGTCGTCCGTCGCGTCATGTTCCACTCATTGGTGACGTTGCAGCCGGTACTGGTTTGTTGGCGCAACAGAACGTTGAAGACCTCATTCCGCTTCCTACAGACTTCACCGGCGAAGGCGAACTGTTTATGTTGCGCGTTCGCGGTGACTCAATGATCGATGCTGGAATTCTTGATGGCGACTTTGTTGTTGCTCGTCAACAGCAAACAGCCGACAACGGCGACATTGTTGTTGCTGGAATTCTAGGCGATGAAGCGACTGTCAAAACGTTCAAGAAGTCTGGCAACAAGATCACTCTTGTCCCAGCTAATCCAACAATGGAACCAATGGTGTTTACGTCAGACGAAGTCAACGTCTTCGGCAAAGTCGTCACCGTCATGCGACGGTTGTAAATTCACTTCGTCTTCACAGTCCTAAACGTTTAGCAACCAGATGCAATTTGGCATCTGGTTGCACTACAGCAACGCGAACATTGTGTGATCCACCTGCGCCATAGAAATCACCAGGACTTACTATCGCTCCACCTTCGCGGGCCAATTTCTCCGTGAAGCTCCACGCATCACCCGAATTGAACCACAAGTAAAAGCCACCATCAGGGATTCCGATTTCAATTCCTGACCACTTCGACAATGTAGACGCCATGAATTCAAGTCGGCTGAGATAACGACCACGTTGCACACGAACATGTTCATCGTCATCTAATGCCGCAACACCAGCTGCTTGAGCTGGGCCAGGCAACATAAACCCTGCGTGCTTACGTACCTCTTGCAGATACTCAACAATTTCGGCATCTCCTGCATAAAAACCAACCCGCAGTCCGGCAAGGTTTGACCGCTTCGACAAGGAATGCACAGCAATCACGCCCTCGAGACCGTGTTGCAAAATTGATTGAGCCGGTGTTGCCCAAATGAATTCGGTGTAACACTCATCAGAGAACACGGGAATGTTGTGGGTGCGTCCCCACACAGCAGCAGCCTTCAAGTCATCAAGTGCGCCGGTGGGGTTGCTTGGGCTATTGACCCACAACATCAGTGCACGGAGCCTGTCGTCAGCAGATATAGACCCAAGATCCATGCGACCAGCAGCGTCTACTCCAACAGGAACTGCACGAAGGCCGGCAAGAACAGCGCCCATTTCATACGTGGGGTACGCAACGGCCGGATACAGGACTGTGTCGCGCTCTGGGCGACGCAATTTCATAAATTGAGGCGTCGTAGCCACAAATTCTTTCGTGCCGATACAGGCGCTGATACGAGAGATAGGAACATCGATTTCGAACCGCCTACCCATCCATCGGGCAATGGAACGGCGCAATGCTTCAGAACCAATTGAAGCCGGGTATCCACGCTCAGAATTTGATTGCGACAAGGCCTCAATTACTGCCGGTGGTGGCGGATCACACGGCGTGCCAATCGATAAGTCAACGATTCCACCGTCATGTGCCGCAGCGAGTTTTTGATACGCGTCTAAACGGTCGTACGGGTATGGAGGTGGCACAAAGCCAACGGTGTCGCGATCAGTCATGGTGTTCTAGTTTCGCTGATTCGTCAGAGGAACAACGAACTCGCGTAATCGGCCCTCTGAGGCACTCGACAAACGAGCACGAATACGCATTCCACCGTCTTCTAGTTCTGACATCACCACTTCACCTTCACGATGAATCGACGCAAGGATGTCGCCTCGGTCATA
The DNA here is from genome assembly GCA_945878785.1 of Bifidobacterium breve. Taxonomy (GTDB): domain Bacteria; phylum Actinomycetota; class Acidimicrobiia; order Acidimicrobiales; family Ilumatobacteraceae; genus UBA2093. The sequence continues at coordinate 4,954 of CAMDVC010000043.1, forward strand.
CGGCACCATCAACTCGGTGACTTGTGTAATTGCCCGCATGCGATCTGCCAGACGGCGCATCATGATCTCCAAGCCTTCGTTGCGCAAGGCCGAAACAGCAACTGCTCCCTGATGGTCTTCCACCAACGAGGCTCCCCAATCTTCCACCAAGTCAGCCTTGTTGAAGACGAAGAATTCAGGGACTCGGTCCGCACCAATTTCTGCAAGAACTTCACGAACAGCAGTGATTTGCTGTTCTGGATGCACAGCACTTGCATCAACAACGTGCACCAACATGTCAGCTTCTGCCGCAATTTCCAATGTGCTCTTAAACGACTCGATGAGTCCGTGTGGCAATTGACGAATAAAACCAACAGTGTCTGTCAGTAGCACTGGCTCTCCGCCTGGCAATGACAAACGGCGCGTGGTCGGGTCGAGAGTCGCAAACAAACGGTCTTCTACCAACACGCCAGCGCGCGTGAGTGAATTCAACAATGTTGATTTTCCGGCGTTTGTGTAACCAACGATAACTACAGACGCAAGACCACTGCGGCCTCTGCTCTTTCGCTGCGTCTGACGTGTGTGACGCAGTGCAACCAAATCTTGTTCCAACTTCGTAATACGACGCATGATGCGACGGCGGTCTACTTCAAGACGAGTTTCACCAGGACCACGAGTACCAATTCCACCACCCTGCTGCGAAAGGCCTGCCTTTGCACCACGACGTAAACGCGGCAACCGGTACCGCAACATGGCTAATTCAACTTGTGCTTTACCTTCGAGCGTGTGCGCATTTTGAGCAAAAATGTCAAGAATGACTGCAGTGCGGTCAAGTGCTGTTCGCCCCAATGCTTTTTCTAAGTTGTACTGCTGACCAGGCGATAATTCGTTATCAAATACCACGGTGTCTGCATCAAGAGCCAAACACACTTCTTTCAACTCATCAACTTTTCCTTTGCCGATATAAAACGTTGAATCAGCAGAATCACGACGTTGCGTTACCCGTGCAGCTTCGTCTGCGCCCGCCGTATCAATCAGCAACGAAAGTTCATCAAGACCCTCTTCGGTCTCATCATCTGTTTGTCCACCCATCGTGACACCGACCAATACAATACGTTCCCGAAACGTGCGCTCGATAAGAGTCGCACCTAGCGCCTCCTGGTACGGGTTACTCATGCATGAACCGTGATGCTGGCAATGAACACAGCGGGACCAATCAATGTGGCGCGACGATCATCGGAGATTCGCACGCGGGCGTCTCCGCCATCCATGTGCACAACAACATGTTCTGCTGACTGCGGCACTAGTCCCCACGCCAATGCCGCATCGGCCGCAGCACATGCACCAGTTCCGCACGCACGAGTGATGCCAGCACCACGTTCATGCACGCGCATGGTGATTGCGTTTGCTTCCGGACCTTGTTCGATGACTTCTAAGTTGATGTGCGGCACGAGTGAACCGAGCTGAACTAGGTCAACCGCGCCCACCTCTTCAACACCCACTACCGAATGCGGGTTTCCAAGCGACACGTGACGCACTGGTCGCATTGGGTCGCACTGCAACGATGCCCAATTGCGTGGCTCGTCAAGATCTTCGACGTATCCCATGTCAACACTGATGTGAATCGTGTCGTCATCCCATCCGCTCGTCACCACTGCTTCGCGCGAACCTGCGTCAGTTGACACGTCATACACAGTTCCGGCAACACCCTTCAATGTGAAGTGTGCAGCTTGCACTAAACAACGAATTCCGTTACCACTCATTTCAGCAACGCTTCCATCTGGGTTATACAAACGCATACCAAGCGTTGTGTTGTCGACAATTGTCAGCAACAACAATCCGTCTGCTCCTACGCCAGTGGAGCGCTCACACCACTGCTGTGCCAAATGTGGCCAATTCGACTGATCGCCCTGTGCCATGTCGTACACAAGAAAGTCATTGCCGAGGCCATGGTGTTTGGAGAGCGAAACGTGCATTGGCACAGACACTATTCCAATGCAGCTGTCACCACAGGGGTGACTTCTTCAATGGGGTCTTCATGCACATCAACCCACTGAATTCGAGGGTCACGGCGAAACCAGCGGTCTTGGCGAATAGCAAATTGCTGGGTGCGCAGAATGGTGGCGGCCACCGCCTCGTTAAGCGACCAGCGGCCCTCTAGGTGTTCAATCATTTCCTTGTACCCAAGAGCTTGACGAGCAGTGAACGCCAGTCCGTTTGGTTCAGCCAAGAGGGCACGAACTTCTTCAACAAGCCCCCGCTCCATCATGATGTTCACCCTCTGGGCGATACGTGCCCGAAGAACATCGCGGTCCCAACGCAACCCAATCAATGTTGTTGATGTGGGACTGTACGAACCGATTCCTTCGCCGAATGAGCTGAACTTCTCACCACTGCCGAGACACACTTCAAGAGCACGAATAAGCCGACGGCGGTTGTTCGGGTCCATCTTTGTGGTTGCTTCAGGGTCAAGTGCGAACAACTGCGCAAACATTGCCTCAGTATCTTCGTTCGCTTCTAACTCGGCTCGAATCTCTGGAAACTCGCCAGGCATATCTAGCCCATCAACAATTGCAGTGACATACAAACCAGTTCCACCGACAATCAATTCAGACGCACCAGCATCAGAAATTGCCATGCGGGCAGCCGCCACGTTTTCCACATAGCGAGCCACCGTGTGTCGGTCGTTTGGTTCAGCCACGTTAAGACAATGATGAGGAATGAGGGCTTGGTCGGCCGCAGATGGTTTTGCAGTTCCGATATCCATTCGCTTGTACACCTGCATAGAGTCCGCAATGATGACGTGAACCGAACCTTTTGGCTGAAGTGCAGCTGCAGTCATTGCTGCATCGCTTTTCCCGCTTGCTGTTGGCCCAAGCACAACAACCGACTTACGAATGGTCATGCAGTTAGACCGACACCACAGGTATGCGGATTTTGTGGGTAGCCATTTGTAGAACCTCTACTAAGAAACCAGTGAGGAAATGTGGTGCTGCCTTGGTGATTTCAACGGTTGTGTACGTACCAGGGCGAAGCGCGACATCAGAACTGAAGTGGACCAATTTGTATTGACGAGTACGACCCGAATACACATTCGGGTTACGGCGACTAGGGCCTTGCACCACTACTTCTTCAATTCGACCAATGCGTGCTTCATGTTTGATAAGAGCCGAATGCTCGACCACAATCTTCAAGCGATCAAATCGATCAGACACAATGGCCGGGTCAATGAAGTGTTCTGACATATCTGCCGCCTGAGTGCCTTCTCGTGGCGAAAAGATGTATTCAAACGTGTTGTCAAACATTGCTTCAGAGGCAATTTCTAATGTGCACTGAAAATCTGCTTCTGTCTCCCCAGGGAACCCGACAATGATGTCAGTGGTAACAGAAAGGTCCGGAATCAGTCGGCGCGCATCAGCAAGCCGCTCCATGTAACGCGCCGCGGTGTACCCACGGTGCATTAACGAGAGCACACGATCCGAACCTGACTGCAATGGGTAATGCAAGTGCTCACACACTGCTGGTGTATTCGCCATGGCTTCCAAAACATCAACGCGCATGTCTTTCGGATGCGGACTGACATACCGCACACGGCGAATGCCTTCAACATCTCCTGCTGCTCGCAACAAGTCGGCGAACAATGGCTGCACACGGGCATCAGAACCTGCTTGACGTTCCGCCAACGTGATATCGCGTCCGTAACTATTGACATTCTGGCCAAGCAATGTCACTTCAGTGACTCCGGTTGAAGCCAACTGCGCTACTTCGCCAATGACATCAGCAAAGGGCCGACTAATTTCACGGCCACGTACTGCCGGCACGATGCAATAGGCACACGAGTTATCGCACCCAATTTGAATGGTTACCCACGCGTTATATGTGGTCTCGCGACGCACTGGAAGCGCACTAGGGAACAGCGTGTAATCATCAAGCACTGCTTCATCCAGAATCTCTGTGATTGGTCCGTGCTCTATGGCATGGTTCAATAACTCAGTAGTGCGATGCACATTGTGAGTTCCCATTACAACGTCCACCCACGGAGCTTTTTGCGCAACGACATCCTTGTCTTTTTGCGACAAGCAACCACCAATCACAATGCGGCGTCCCTCTTTCGCAGCTTTCCACTTACGCAGATGGCCAAGAGTTCCGTACAGTTTGTTGTCGGCATTCTCACGAATGCAGCAGGTATTCAGAACAACAACATCAGCTTCATCGTCGGTTTCAACCCGCTCCATACCGTCGGCTTCAAGCAGCCCAGAAATACGTTCGGAGTCGTGCGCGTTCATCTGGCACCCAAACGTGTGCACTACATATGAAGTTGGCTGTCCTCCGGTCACGCCACGAAGGCTACCGATTGTGATTGAGCACTATGCCTTTGCCACCGAAGACGAGGCATAGACCCATTTGCCAGCCTTCTTGGCCTGCAACATCACCGATAATCGTTGACCTTTAGTGGATTTAGCCGAAAGAGCTGTGACCACTGATTTTGACTTTTTAGTCACAGCGGTTGCAGTGATCTTCTTACTTCC